>CAYRMX010000041.1:10779-11045 GCA_964425295.1 uncultured Oscillospiraceae bacterium
GGTTTCCTCCGGCGACGAAGAGATCGGCAAGCTGATCGCCGAGGCAATGGAAAAGGTCACCGCTTCCGGCGTCATCACCATCGAGGAATCCAAGACCGCCGAGACCGGTCTGGAAGTCGTCGAGGGCATGCAGTTCGACCGCGGCTATATCTCCCCCTACATGGTCACCGACACCGACAAGATGGAAGCCGTTGTGGACGATCCGTTCCTGCTCATCACCGACAAGAAGATCTCCTCCATCCAGGAGATCCTGCCCCTGCTCGAGC
>CAYRMX010000042.1:0-10330 GCA_964425295.1 uncultured Oscillospiraceae bacterium
ATCCAGAGTGCGCTGGACGCGCTGGCAAGCGGGCGGACGGCGCTCATCATCGCCCACCGCCTCTCGACCATCCGCCGCGCCTCGCGCATAGTTGTCATTTCCGATGGCAAAATCTGCGAGCAGGGAACGCACGAGGAGCTGATGCGGCACAATGGGCTTTATGCCGAGCTGCGCCGCACGCAGAACCTCGGAACTTGACCTTTTCGGCTACGGCGGTGTGTGTTTTTGCCGACACATTCCGCCGTAGCTGTGTGCTGTTTTCGAAAAAATTGTCCGAAAACCGTCGAAAATGGAATATTTTCTTGCTTTTTTGGTAAACGTATGCTATGATACGAAATATCTGTGCGGAGAACCGTGCATAGAATGGAAAAATGAGGAAAGGATGATACCTGTTGAACAAGTATCTTCTGCCGGAAGCGGCTGCTGCGCATTTTTGTCTGAACGGCAAGCCGACGAGCTGCCGTCCCTTTGGCTCCGGCCATATTAACAGTACCTATCAAATCAAAACCGATGCGGGCTATACCTATATTCTCCAGCGCATCAACCGCTATGTCTTTACCGACCCCAAGGCGGTGATGGAAAATGTCGGCGCAGTGACGGAATATCTGCGCGACCGTGTTGACCCGAGTGAAACGCTCCATTTCCAGCTTTCCGATACGGATACCTATTATCATGTCGATGAGCAGGGCGAATTTTGGCGCTGCTATGAATTTGCCGACGGTATCTGCCTTGAAGCTCCGGAATCCGAGCGTGATTTTTATGAAAGTGCCATTGCCTTCGGGCGTTTTCAGGAGCTTTTGAAGGATTTTCCCGCCGAAACGCTGCATGAAAGCATCCCGCTGTTCCATAATACCGTTAACCGCTATCGCCTGTTCAAGGAGGCGCTGGAAAAGAACGCCGCCGGGCGCGCCGATTCCGTTGCCGACGAGATCGCGTTCATCCTTGCGCGCGAACAGGAGGCGGGGACGATCTGCAACCTGCTCGACAGCGGCGAACTGCCCCTGCGCGTGACGCATAACGACACCAAGCTCAACAACGTCCTGCTCGATCGCAAAACGCGCAAAGCGCTCTGCGTCCTCGATCTCGACACCGTCATGCCCGGATCTTCGCTGTATGACTATGGCGACTCCATCCGCTTCGGCGCGGCGACTGCCGCCGAGGACGAAAAGGAAACGGAAAAAATGGGCATCGACTTAAACCTTTTCCGTGTCTACACCGCGGGCTATCTCACTGCCTGTCCCGGCCTGACCGACAAGGAAAAGGAGCTTATGCCCCTCGGTGCCAAGATCATGACGCTTGAGGTCGGCGTCCGTTTCCTGACGGACTATCTCGACGGCGACCTCTATTTCAAGACCGCCTATCCCGAGCACAACCTCGTCCGCGCCCGCACCCAGCTCAAGCTCGTCGCGGACATGGAAGTCCACTGGGACGAAATGCAGAAAATCGTCGCGGAAGAAGCCGCGCGCAACTGAGGAGAAGCCATGAACTATCTGGGTATTGACTATTCACTCAAGAACAAGCCCCTGCTCGACCCGGAATTTATCCCGTTTGGCGTCTGGATCGACGCCTATGAACAGGGCGCGGAAAAGCCGCTGCACATTGCCATCGAGCGTGATAAGGGCAAGATCTCCGTCCACCACACCAAGATCCACGGTACGCCGGAGCTTGCGGAAGCGGACTACCGCTATGTCGAGCGCTATGTGAAGTTTCTGCTCTGGTCGGTCGGCGGTTTCCGCATTTACCTCTGCGGCGACAGCGCCCTTGCCCGGCGCTTGCAGCGGGAATACACCCTCGACGGCGGCAGAAAATTCGACGTCGGCTTCATGCAGGATGTCTATGAAGTCCCCTTTGAGGTCATCGACTGCGACGAGGCGCATTTCCCCGCGGCGAACGAGTCCTCCGTCTCCATTGGCGGACACATGGACGGCTGCCGCATCGGCTTTGATGCCGGCGGCTCTGACCGCAAGGTCTCCGCAGTTATCGACGGCAAAACGGTCTATTCCGAGGAAGTTGTCTGGCATCCGAAGACGGAGTCCGACCCGCAGTACCACTTCGACGGCATCGTCGCCGCGTTCAAGACCGCAGCGTCCAAAATGCCCCGTGTTGACGGCATCGGCGTTTCCTCGGCGGGCGTCTTCATCGGCAACAGCCCGATGGTCTCCTCGCTGTTCATCAAAGTCCCGCGCGAGAAGCGCGAGCTGGTCAAGACGATCTATGACCGCGCTGCGCTGGAGCTGGGTGACGTGCCGATCGTCGTTGCAAACGACGGCGACGTGACCGCCCTTGCCGGTGCAATGGGCATGGAATGCGGCTCGGTCATGGGCATGGCAATGGGCACGAGCGAAGCAGTCGGCTATGTCGACGCCGACGGCAACGTCCTCGGCTGGCTCAATGAGCTTGCCTTTGCGCCGGTCGACCTGTTCGAGGGCGCGATGGCGGACGAATGGTCGACGGATATCGGCGTCGGCTGCAAGTATTTCTCGCAGGACGCGGTCATCAAGCTTGCGCCCCGCGCGGGCATCGCGCTCGACGAGAGCCTGACCCCGGCGGAGAAGCTCAAGGCGGTGCAGGAGCTGGTCGAAGCGGGCGACGCCCGTGCCGAGCAGGTCTTCGCGACCATCGGCGCGTATCTTGCGCATACAATGAAGCTCTATTGCCGCTTCTATGACGTCCATCATATGATCGTCCTCGGCCGCGTCATGTCGGGCGTCGGCGGCAGTATCATTCTGGAAAACTGCCTGAAGATCATGCGCGAGGAGTATCCGGCGCTGTCCGAAAAGGTGCGTGTCATGCTCCCGGACGAAAAGACCCGCCGTGTCGGTCAGTCCGTCGCCGCTGCCAGCCTCCCGGAAGCAAAACAATAAAGAAAACTCGGGGGGACGGTTTTTCACCGCCCCCTCCGTTTGTCCCACCATACCGCACGCACTGTCGTATTTCCACCCGTAGGGAGCGATGCCCTCATCGACCCGCCGCTCCCACTACCGCACAACCTTGTAGGGCGGAGGCATGCCTCCGCCGCGTGCAGGCAGCACCGTATCCCATCCCCCCCCCTCAAAACATCGACGCGGCACAACCGCCGCCTGACAGGAGATTTTTATGAATTACAAAAACGCATGGATCTATACCGAAGATTTCTGCTTTGAAAAGGGCTGCTTTTCCGTGGAAAACGGTCGTTTTACCTCCGTTCTCGGCGAAGCCCCCCCCGACGCGACCGACCTGAACGGCGCTTACGTCATTCCCGGACTGATCGACGTCCACACGCACGGAAACTCCGGCGCGGACTTTTCCGACGGCGAACTTGCGGGCGTGGAAAAAATGGCGGCGTATCTGGCGCAAAACGGTGTGACCTCGTTTGCCCCTGCGTCCATGACCCTGCCGTATGAAACGCTGCAAAAGGCGTTTGCCTCGGCGCGCGCTTTTGTCGACGCCAAGGAGGAGAACAAGGCTGCGCTGCGCGGCATTCAGATGGAAGGCCCGTTCTTTTCCGAAAAGAAAAAAGGTGCACAAAACGGCGCTTACATCAAAAATCCGGACTTTTCCGCATTTTTGAAGCTAAATGAAGAATGCGGCGGTCTTGTGAAGATTGTCGATGTCGCGCCGGAGCTGGAGGGCGCGGAGGACTTTATCCGTCAGGCAAAAAACATCTGCACCGTCTCCATTGCGCACACCGACGCGGATTATGACGCGGCGGCTGTGGGCGTTGCGGCGGGCGTGACCCACCTGACCCACCTGTATAACGCCATGCCCGCCATCCACCACCGCAAGCCCGGCGTCATCGCTGCGGCAGCGGAAGCAGAGCAGGTGAGCGCGGAGATCATTTCCGATGGTCAGCATGTTCATCCGGCGGCGGTGCGTCTGGCGTTCCGCCTTTTCGGTGCGCCGCGCATGGTGCTGATTTCCGATTCCCTGCGTTGCTGCGGCATGCCCGACGGCGAATACGAACTCGGCGGGCAGCAGGTTTTCCTGAACGGTGGCGTGGCGCGCCTTGCCGACGGCACGATCGCCGGGTCTGCGACGAATCTGTATGACTGCATGCTCCGCGCTATCTCGTTCGGCATTCCCCGCGAGGACGCGGTACGCGCCGCGACCTATAATCCCGCCCGACAGATCGGCGCACTTTCCGAAGTCGGCTCGATTGCAGTCGGCAAGCGCGCGGACTTCGTCCTCTGTGACGCCGACCTCAATCGTCAAGCGGTTTATCTCGGCGGTAAAAAGCTTTGATTTTCAAGCAGTGCGCCTGATTTGGGCGCGCTGCTTTTTGCCCGACGGTGTCCGCCGCACGGGGTTGCATTTTCCGCGCAAATATGCTATAATACCCCAAAATTCGAACGCAATGCGCGACTTGGGAAAGGAGTTTTCCTATGGATACGAAGAAGCGGCGGCAGAAGCCGAGCGGCGACATCGGCTATCGCAGACCGCGCAGAAGATACCGCTCCCTCACCGGGACGCTCTCGTTCTGGCTTGCGCTGGCGTCGATAGTGCTCCTGCTCGTGGTTGGCGTTACGCTTTACGCGGCGTTCCGCGGCGCCACGCTGGACCGCGGCGAGATCACGCTGGCGAAAACCGCCATTCTGATCGCCGCAATTATGGCGGGCATCGCGCTGTTGCTTGCCGTGGCGACGTTGTTCCAGCGCCGCCGCAAGAAGACGCTCGGCGCGATCGGCATGGTACTTTCGCTGCTGATGCTGGTGGTCACGGTGGGCGTGATCTATGTTTATAACTACGCTTTCGGCAGCATGCGCGAACAGGACCTTTCCAATGACAACCTGCACATTCAGCAGCCGCAGGAAAACGGCGAGATCCTCCGCGGCGACAACGTGCCGGACGCCACCCTTTCCCCGGAGCAGATCGAAGAGAGCTTCGGCTATTCGGAGATCGAATGGGCGCATTACGGCGACCCGGACATCCCGGAGCTTGCCCTGAAAAAGCTGCACACAGGCGACCCGGAGGGCGCGAGCTACCTGCTCGACGGCTCGGAACAGGTCACCAATTTTCTGCTGTTCGGGCTGGATGAGGGCTTGTTCGGCGAGCGTGCGTCGGACACGGTCATCCTGTTCTCTCTCGACCGCGTGCATCACAAGCTCAAAATGGTTTCGATCGCACGTGACTCCTATGTACGCATCCCCGCGTGGGGAACGTATTCCAAGCTTACCTATGCCTACAGCGCGGGCGGCCCGGAATGGGCGGTCGCAACGGTCAACCGCAATTATTATCTGAACGTCGAGGATTACGTCGCGGTGGATGTCGACCAGCTTGAGATGATCATTGACTATATCGGCGGCATCGATGTTGAGCTGGACGGCAACGAAGCGTGGTATCTGAACGGGTGGAGCTATAATGTACAGGTCGGAATGAACCATCTGGACGGCGAGACGGCAGTTGCCTATTCCCGCATTCGCTCGAGCAGCGCGGATGACAACGAGGAGCACCGCACCGGTCGCCAGCGCACGGTTCTGACGGCGATTCTGAACTCCGTGCTGGACATGCCGCTGACGTCCTATCCCGGCTTTATCCGAAGCTGTCTCGGCATGTGTACGACCTCCTTGGCGGCAGACGAGCTGATGGAGCTCGCCGCCGAGGTCGTCCAGAACAACTACACGATCGAGCAGACCGCCCTCATCAGTCAGGTCGACTATTGGGACGGCGTCATCGGCCCGGAGCAGTATTTCTATGTGGTCTACGATCTGAATCGCGCCAGCGATAAGATCTACCGCTTCGTTTACGAAGACCTTTACGTCTCCGGATATTATGACTGATATAAATTAAGTGCGCGGCTCACAGAGCCGCGCACTTTGTATTGTGTTCAGTTGGGCAGTGTCTGCGCAAGCAGCGTTTGCATGCTCGGCAGCCAATCGCCGAGCCAGCCGCCGGGCGCGGTGGTATCCGCATAATTGCCATCCGTTTCCATGAAAGGCAGCGTGCCGTCTGCTGTGCCGCCGTTTCCCATGTTGTCCGCTGTGCCACCGTTTTCCGTGCCGTTCCAGAAAACCGTGGAGGCGTTCTCGTTGCGGAACGTACCCTTGGTGACTTCGACGGCTACACCGGACAGACCGTCATCGTCGGCTGCGAATTCCTCGGCGCTCTGCCGCTCCATATTGTACATGGCGCTGTAGGGCGCGCACTCGTTGGCGGCACTGTCCTTGGTTAAAAGCAGCTCGGAGAGCGCGCCGGAAAACACGAAAACGAGCATTGCCGCTGCGGCAAGACCGGCAGTGGAAAGCGGAATCAGACGCTTGGCAAAACGGCGCTTTCTCGGCTGCGAGCGGACGTTTTGCATAATGCGGGCGGTCAGGTCGCTCGGAACCTCGGCAGGCAGCGCGCGCAGGGCGTCGTCCGCCGCCTCCATTTGACGCAGAAGCTCACGGCAATGTGCGCATTGCGGCAGATGAGCCTGAATCAGTGCTTCTTCCTCGGCGGTATTCATTTGATCGATGTGCCCGCTGAGCAGGGCAGCATATTCACACATTCCGCGACCTCCTTTCTCCTCTTTGACGTTCGAATTTCAAATTAGTTCCCGCCTATTCCAGCTTTTTTCGCAAAGCTTCCCGCGCGCGGGACAGGCGGGATTTGACCGTTCCCTCGCGCACGCCGAGAATGTCGGCGATTTCGGCATAGCTCAGGTCATTGACGACGCGCAGCGTCAGAATTTGCCGCTGTTCCGGGTCTAAAGTTTCCATCGCGGCGGCAAGCTGCGCCTGCTGCTCGGCGCGCAGCGCGGCTTCCTCCGGCGTGGGCGCACTGTCGGCAGGCTCAAGCGTCAGCGCCTCGCCGTCGTCGGCGTCATGCGTCAGCGGCAGGGTCGTGCGCCGCTTTTCCGCCCGCAGAAAGTCCAGACAGAGGTTCGAGGCAAGGCGGTAGAGCCATGTGGAAAAGCTTGCGTCGAAACGGAATGTGTCCAGCGCGCGCCATGCCTTCAAAAACGCCTCTTGCGTGAGGTCGGCGGCGTCGTCTGCGTTGCCCGTCATGCGGAAGCACAGGTGGTAGATCGGCGTCTGATGGGTCAAAACGAGCTGCTCAAACGCGTCTGTGTCGCCCGCCGCCGCTTTTTTTATGATTTTTTTCTCGTCGATCGCCCCTCACCTCAAATCCCGACGGATCGCCTTGACGACCGCTTGTACCTCATCCGTGGTGGAGAGGTGAGAAATCTGTTCCTTATAAAATCCGCTGTGCGGCACGCCGCGCAGATACCATGCCAGATGCTTGCGCGCCTCCAGACAGGCGATGTGCTCGCCCTTGTCCTCTGCGGCGAGGGAAAACTGCCGCAGTGCCAGCTCCATCCGCTCCGCCAGCGGCGGACGTTCCGGGACGGGGTGACCGGCGAGCGCCGCTTCGACCTGCGAAAACAGCCACGGGTCGCCGAATGTTCCGCGCCCGAGCATAAACAGGGAAGCGCCGCTGTGCGCGCGGCAGCGCAGGGCGTCCTCGGCGGAAAAAATGTCGCCGTTGGCGATCACGGGCACGGAAACGGCGCGCACGACCGCACCGATGGCGTCCCAATCCGCCCGCCCGGAATAGAGCATGGTCTTCGTCCGACCGTGGACGGTGAGCGCGTCCGCGCCGTTTGCCTCCAGCGCACGCGCCATTTCCGCGGCGTTGATGCTGCTTTTGTCCCAGCCGAGGCGCAGCTTGACCGTCACGGGGACGGAAACGGCGTCCTTGACCGCCCGCACGATCCGCCCGGCGAGAGGGATGTCTTTCAAAAGTGCCGAGCCGTCGCCGTTGTTCGCGATTTTCGGCATCGGGCAGCCCATGTTGATGTCGAGGAAATCGCATCCGCTGTGCTCGATCGCAAGCACAGCTGCCTGCGCCATGATCTCCGGGTCGTTTCCGAAGATCTGCGCGCCGCAGAGCGAGCCTTCGTTTTTCCGCAGCAGAGCACGGCTTTTTTTGTCCTGATAGACAAGCGCCCGCGAGGAGACCATCTCGGTCACTGTGATCGCAGCGCCCGTCTGCGCGCAGACCGTCCGAAAGGCGTAGTCCGTCACGCCCGCCATCGGCGCCAGCGCCAGTGCGCCGGAGATCGTATGACCGAGAAATTCCATAAAGCTCACCTCGAAACCGCATTTTCCCTATGATATCATAAACGACCGAAAAAGACAAGCCCGCCGCCGCGGTGAAAAACTGCGGATTTTGCTTGACGCGCGGCAAAAATGAGGATATGATATTCTTATAGGGAGGCGATAAACAATGTACGGAAATTTCAAACTGGGCTTTGGCTGCATGCGCTTGCCGAAGCAGGGTGACGCGATCGATATTCCCACGCTGTCAAAGATGGTGGACGCCTTTTTCGAAGGTGGCGGCTGCTATTTTGACACGGCGCACCTCTATCACGACGGTGCAAGCGAGATCGCTGTGCGCGAGGCGCTGACCGGCCGCTACCCGCGCGACCGCTATCTTCTGACGGACAAGCTGACGCAGCTCTGCTTCGACAGCGAGGAGGAGATCGTCCCGCTCTTTGAGTCGCAGCTTGCAGCCTGCGGCGTGGAGTATTTTGATTTTTACCTGCTGCACGCCATGTGCCGCTCGTATTACGAAAAATTCAGCGCCTGCAACGCCTTTGAGGTGCTCAAGCGCCTGAAAGCGGAGGGGCGCATCCGACACATCGGCATGTCGTTCCACGATTCGCCGGAGTTTTTGGAGTGGGTGCTCGAACGCCACCCTGAGATCGAGACGGTGCAGCTTCAGTTCAACTATGCCGACGTCGAAAATCCCGACGTGGAGAGCATGAAATGCTACCGCGTCTGTGAAAAATTCGGCAAACCCGTGATCGTCATGGAACCGGTCAAGGGCGGTACGCTCGCAACACTCTCGGAGGAGGGCATGCAGCTTCTGCGCTCGGTCACGGACGGCACGCCTGCGAGCTTTGCCCTGCGCTACTGCATTTCGTTCCCGCAGATCAAGCTTGTCCTTTCCGGCATGAGCGCGCCCGACCAGATGCAGGACAACCTCAAAACGATGGCCGCTGCGCAGCCGCTTTCCGAAGCGGAGCATGCCGTCGCGCAGCAGCTTTGCGACCTCATCCGCAAGCAGTCGCTCATCACCTGCACCGCCTGCCGTTACTGCACCGACGGTTGCCCGCAGGAGATCCCGATTCCCGACCTCTTTGCGGCGTATAATGCGCGCGCAATGCGCCGGCCGTATCAGGCGGACGCCGAGGCTGCCGGAAACTGCGTTGAATGCGGCGTGTGTGAAGGGCTTTGCCCCCAGCACCTCGAGATCCGCAAGCTTCTCAAGCGCGTCAAGAACGCCTTGACCTGATCTTTGCCCCAAAACCACCCGTTCGGTGTCCGAACGGGTGGTTTTTTGCCGGTTTGGCTGACCAATGGAAAAATAAATCCGAGGATACCGAATTTTCGTTTTGCAGTATTGAATATCGAACACATATCCGTTATACTGTGTTATAGTGTTTTTGTCAAAAACAGGAGGGAAACATGGGCAGAAAGCAAACCGGCGCCAGCATTATCCATTCGGTCGACAAAGCGATGACGCTGCTCGACCTGCTGTTGGAGCACCGCCGTCCGATGACGCTTTTGGAGATCGCGGAAGCTTCCGGCATGCCCAAAAGCACGGTTTACGGCATGCTCTCCACCCTGCGTGAGCACGCAATGGTGGAGCAACGGCGCGACGGGACGTATTATCTGGGCATTCGGCTATTCGAATGCGGCAGTGCGGTCTCGGCGGCGTGGGACATTTCCAGCGTGGCGCGTCCTTATCTGGAACGGCTTGCCGCGCAGACGGGCGCAAGTGCGTTCATTTCCCGCATCGACGGCGGCACGGTCATCTCGTTTGATTACTGCCCCGGAACGAACGGACTGCACATCGTCCCTGAGATCGGCAAACGCCTCTCGCTTCATGCGACTTCGCAGGGGAAACTCCTGCTCTCGCTGTTGTCCGAGGACGAAGCGCTGCGCAGACTTTCCGGCGGCGTGCTGCAAGCCTATACTCCGCACACCGTCACCGAGCCGAGGGCGCTTTTGCCGGAGCTGCGGCGCATCCGCGAGCAGGGCTATTCCGTTGAGGACGGCGAGTATCAGGTGGGGCTGCGCTCCATCTCCGCCCCGGTCTATGACCACACTGGCGAGGCGCGTTATGCTCTCGGTGTGATCGGGCTGTTCCGTCGCGTCCGCTCGGACGAATTTCAGGCAGCCATCCGTCAGACCCGCCAGCAGGCGGACGGACTTTCCGCTGCGATGGGCTATCGCGTTTTGTTTTCCGACCGTTATCTTTGACAAAAAACAATGAAGGAGCGAAATCCATGAAACGAACACTCGCATTGCTGCTGTGCCTTGGGCTGATTGCCGCGCTGTTTGTCGGTTGCGCCAAGGAGGAG
>CAYRMX010000043.1:0-746 GCA_964425295.1 uncultured Oscillospiraceae bacterium
TTGTTCTTCAGCTCAACACCGAGCGGGCCGTAGTCCCAAGTGTTTGCAAGTCCGCCGTAGATTTCCGAGCCGGCGAACACGAAGCCGCGGTTTTTGCACAGCGCGACGACTTTTTCCATCGTTTTTTCCGTATTTTTCAGCATTTTTCTGCCTCCGAAAATGAAAATTTCAATAATTTATTATAGTATGAAAACCGAATGATGTCAACAAAAATCACAGTACCGCCGTCACCAGCCAGCCGCGCAGCATCCATACCCCGCCGCACGCGACCGCCAGACCGCTCACCAGCACAAGCAGGCTCAGGGTGTTCATCCGCAGGCCGAAGCCCTCATAGAGCACGGCAAAGAAGCTCGCGCCCCACGCCGACAGCGCCAGCACCGACAGCGCATGGAACGCAAACGGATGGATGAGCGACAGCACGATCGACAGCAGCGTCAGCGTCAGCGGGAAGATGGCGTTCACGCCCAGCATCGCCGTCGCCGCCCGCAGGTCGACCCGCATTTTGGCGATCGACGTCAGCAGGTACAGCAGGCCAAAGCTCATCACGATCGTGAGCAGCGGCGCAAACACGCCCGCCGTGATCCACGGCACGAACACATGGGAAAACCCGCTCGCAAAGCGCAGCGAGAACACAAGCGTCGACAGCAGGCTCGCCGGGAGCGTCGCCAGCAGCACGAGCAGCCCGCGCAGCCAGTCCCGCCGCTCCCCCAGTCGGCGCGTCAGGGCGATCGGGTCGCGCCAGTAGA
>CAYRMX010000043.1:756-10301 GCA_964425295.1 uncultured Oscillospiraceae bacterium
ATCCGCCAGAGGGCGGGCAGGCTCCGCGCGGCGGAAGCAAGCGTGCCTGATTTTCGTTGGCGGCAGGAGCACACGCCGCTTTCGGGCAGCGGTCTGCCGCATTTTGTACAATTCATGGTTGTTCCTCCAATTTTTCGACCACATTCTATACGCACCATTATATTTCGCCCACCCCGCCGTGTCAATCGCCCCACAAAACTTTTTGCCGCCGATTTGAGCGAAATCAGCCATGAATGAACCGAAAAACCGCCCGACGATGCGGACATCGCCGGGCGGTTGATATGAAATCGGGTCGGATTACGGATTGGTTGCGGCGGGGAGTGCGTTGATGCGGGTCATGAGGGTGGCGGCTTCACAGCGGGAAGCGCTGTCCTGCGGGCGGATACCGCCCTCGTCGCCGCGGACGACCTCGGCTGCAACTGCCCACTGCATCGCTTCCTCGGCATAGTCGGAGACCTTCGCAGCGTCGGCGAAGTTCTTCGTCAGGTCTGCGCGGGCATCCGTGCCGGCTTTCTCGGCATAGACTGCGTAGCGGTAGAGCATGGTCGCGAGCTGCTCGCGGGTAATGCCCTCGTCCGGCTCAAAGGTCTTTTCGGTGACGCCCTTGACGATGCCGTTCTTGACGCCCCAGTTGACCGCGTCGGTATAGAACGCGTCGGAGGCGACATCGGTGAACACGTTGGTGCCGTTTTCCACCTTCTGCTCGCCGTCGAGACGGTAGAGCATGGTGACGAATTCGGCGCGGGTGACGTCGCGCTGCGGCTCGAAGCTCTTTTCGCTGACTCCCTTGATGACACCGAGGTTATACATGCCGAGCACGTCGGAATAGAACCAGTCGGCGGGGGTAACGTCGTTGAACGTCAGCTCGATGAGCTTGATGCGGACTTCATTCGTGTCGACCTTGATGGGGTTGGCTTCGGTGGACTTTTCAAAATAAGCCTGCAACGCGTGGCGCATATAGGTCTTGTTGACGTGGGTGATGATCTTGACGTCGGAGGCAAGACCGGCTTCCTCGTCGAGGACGTTGAACATGGTGTAGCCGTCGCCGCCGCCGCCGATGAAGCTGTTGATGACGACCTTATAGCGGGCGTCGGGATCGAGCGGCGTGCCGTCGCTCATGAGGACGTTGGAAACGCGCTCGCCGGCGGGCTTGGTGAGGTCGGCGGTATAGGTGATGCCGGCGGGCTGGGCAAATTTGCCGTGCAGGGAGGGCAGCGTGCCTACGCCGTTTTCAAGCGCGGCGAGGACGGTCTTGCCGGAGGCTTCGACGAGGAGCATGTCGTTGTCGAAGGGCAGGACGGAGTTGCAGGTCTTGAGCGTGACCGCGCCCTGCGGGATGGAGGCGCGCATGCCGCCGCCGTTGACAAGGCAGATGTCCGGCTCATAGGCAGAGAAGAAGTCGAGCAGGGCATCCGTGACGAGGTTGGCGATCGGGGAGTTCTGACCGCGGACGAGCTGCGTAGACCATTCCAGATTCTGCGCGCTGTAGCCGACGACCTTTTCCAGCGCGTCGGCAACTTCCTGGTTGTATTTATCGATGATCGCTTTGACAGCGGCGTCTTCCTTGTAAGCGTCGGTCAGGAAGATCTGGCTGAAGACGACACCCGTCATCTTGCCCTCATAAATTACCATGTTGATCTGGTTCAGGGCTTCGCCGTGCTTGCTGGGGTTGATGAGATACTGGGTGTCGTTGACGATAGTGGGACGACCGGCAATGTCGTTGCCGCCGCCGATGGAGATGTCAACGTCCTTGTTGTCGCGGACGAGTTGGGTATTCTTGCTATGGACGTGGGACAGGGCGATCACGACGTCGCACTTCTCCGTCTCTTTCAGCGTCTTGACAAGGGCGCTCGCCTTGGTCAGGTCGTCGTCCCATTCGATGTCGCGGGTATTGCTGTAGAGGGTAGTTTCGGCGCTCTTGTCGTCGGTCACGCCGAAGATGCCGATCTTCAGGCCGCCGGCTTCCTTGATGATGTAGTCGCCGAACGGATAGTCCTCTTCGCCCTCATAGTTCGCGCCCTGCTTGAACTTGGTGTTGGCGGAGAGCATCGGGTATTCCGCGCGGTCGCGGAGACCCAGCAGGTTTTCCAGAGAATAGTCAAAGTCGTGGTTGCCGAGAACGGTGGCGTCCAGACCCAGCGCATTGAGCGCGTCGACGGAAACCTTGCCCATCGAGACGTTGGCGAGGGTGGTGTTGTAGGGGGAGTCGCCGCCGTCAACGTAGAGAACGCTGTCTGCGCCGTAGGCAGTCTCGATCTCGTTCATGATGGTCTTGATGCGGGCGACCGAGCCGATCTCGAACTTGCTGTCGCTGGAGGTGTAGGGGATGTAGTTGCCGTGGATGTCGGCGGTGGCAAAGACCGTGACGATCTCCACGTCGTTCAGGAACGCAAAGAGGGTCTCGACCTGCGCCTCGGTGATCGCCTCATCGGTGATGTCCGCGGCCTTGAACAGACCGGCGTCGATCGCCTTTTGCAGATGGTCGATCTTGAGGTCGGCGCCGTAGACGCCCTTGGCAACGGCAGTCGCCATCTCGCGGACGGTGATCGGGTCATTGGGCTTGAAGCTCAGGTTGTCCTCCGCCAGCGGCAGCAGGAGCGCATTGACGACGGCTTCGATCTTCGGAGCGGTTTCGAGTGCAACGCAGTCCTTCGCGGCAGCGATGACGTTCTTCGCCGTAATCGCGTCGGAGGAAGCAGTGTAGCCCAGCTCCTTCGGCGTGGTTTCCATGCCTTCGATGTCCTTTGCGTGGATGTCGGCAAGATGGAATTTTTCTGCCAGGAAAACGGCGGCATCCTCGCGGGTGTAGCCGTCGGCGGCAAAAACGGTGGTGGGTACCAGCGCCAGCAAAAGCAGAAGCGCCAGTGTGATTGCTACGATTTTTTTCACGGTTTACCTCCTGAGTTTGGTTGAAGACCGCAAGAGTCGGCGACAGCGAAACGCCTCTGCCCCGGCTTGAAGCCTTCGTCTGATTGTTGTGAACCAATCGGCAGCCGACGCAAAGCAGCGTTGCGCCGTTGTGCGCAAATGGCTCTCGATTTGGGCGCGCCGGACGGCGTCCCGATTTTAGATTACCACAATTTACCAACTCACGCAAGACTTTCGTCAAAAACTTGCAAATTTCGGAAATTTGCTCAAAAGCATCCGAAGAATTTTTATCAATTCCACAAAAACGCCCTTACAGTCCCGCCACCTCGGCGAGTGAATCGTGAAGCGGTGCGGTGGGGGCATACTTCCCGGATGGGACGCATATATAAGGGAACAGGAGTTGATACGATGCGAGGACGGGAGCGTTCACGGCTGACCGCGCGGGCGGTCTGTTTTGCCGTCGTGCTGGCGGCGGCGGTGCTGCGGCTGTGCGGGGCGGCGGCGTGGGACGGAGCGCGGCGGACGGCGCTGTTTTTGAGCTTGGGGATCTCGGCGCTGCCCGAGGCGGACGAGCCGTCAATCGAAGCAACCGAGCTGCCGCGGGCAGAATATGAACCGCTGGAATACCGCGCCGCGCCCTCCGGGGCGGCGTTTTCGGCGGAGGACGCGGCGCTTGTGCAGGTCGACAACCGTGCGGGCGCGGAATTTGACGCGGCGGTGCTCATCACGCAGCGCCTATCGCTCAGCCGCGAGGCGGACGGCCCGTTGGTGCTCGTGGTGCACACGCACGCGACGGAGGCGTATACGATGACCGCCGAGACGCAATATCACGAGACAAGTGCCTACCGCACGGACGACCCGACGCACAACATCGTCCGCGTCGGACAGGCATTGACCGACCGCCTCAACGCCCTCGGCGTGGCGACGCTGCACGACACGCAGCTTCACGATCTCGACGGCTACAACGAAGCATATGACCGCTCGGCGGCGGCGGTCACGGATTATCTGACGCGTTACCCGTCCATCCAAATCGTCATCGACGTTCACCGCGACGCCGCAGACGACGGCGCAGGCGGTCAGCTTGCTCTCACGGCGCAGACGGACAGTGGCGAATGCGCGCAGCTCATGCTGGTGATGGGCTCGGAGATGGGCGGCTACCCGCACCCCAACTGGCGCGAAAGCCTTTCGCTGGCGATGAAGCTTCAGGCGCAGGGCGAACGCGCTGCGCCGGGGCTGTTCCGTCCGCTTTCGCTGCGCGCCTCGCGATTCAACGAGCATTTGGCGCCGTTCGGACTGCTTTTGGAGGTCGGGACGGCGGGCAACACCCTGACACAGGCGGAGCGTTCGGTGGAGCGGTTTGCCGAGGCGTTGGCGGAGGTGCTCGAATAAATTTTCCTTGCACCACCACGCAACGCGTGGTACAATAAGAAAAATCCGACAGCGGGATTTCCGCTGTCTGCGAAACGGAGGTGCGCCCCGTGCGAGAGCGCATTGAAATCACGACCGACGCGGCGCGCAGCCTGTCCGACGCGATGGCTGCGCTGCAACGCGCGGCGATCGCCCACGGCGAAGACCTGCACATCGACCACGACCGCATGCTTTCGGAATTCGGCTGCCTGTGGATGCTCGTCCGCTGCCGTCTGCGGCTGAAACGGCTGCCGCGCGGCGAGATGCGCGTGCAGACATGGCTGCGCAAGCCCACCGCCGCCCTCAGCATCCGCGACCATGCGATTTTCGACGGCGCGGAGGAGATCGGCGCAGCGGTGCAGAGCTGGGTGCTTGCCGACGCCCGCGAGCGCCGTCTGGTCAACCTCAAAACGGTCGCGCCCCTCTGGTCGCTGCCGACGCCCGAACCCGAACGGACGGATTCGCTGCGCCGCCTGCTTCTGCCGGAAACGGCGCACACCGCCGACTGGTGCATTCTGCCCTCGGAGATCGACGCCAACGGTCACCTCAACAACGTCGCCTACATCCGCCACGCAGAGGCGCTCGCCCCGGCGGGCTGCAACGCGCTGGAGGTCACGTTTGACCGCGAATGCTTCGCCGGAGAGACGCTTCGACTGGAAACGGCGCAGACGGACTCGTTTTACGTCCGCGGCGTCAAGGACGGCGGCGCGGAGAGCTTCCGCCTGCGTTTTTGGAGGGAGGACGTGCCATGAAACGACGGATTTTGCCGCTGCTTTTGCTGCTCGCGCTGCTGTGCGCAGGCTGCCGGAGCACGGGAACGCCGAATGTCGAAGCGATCGGGCTGCCGCAGGATTTGATCGGCACATGGGTCAGCGCCGACCCCGGCGAGCTGGATATGGTGGAAACACTGACTTTTTCCCCGGACGGGACGCTGACGGTACACTGCACCTTTCAGGGCAAGGACGCCGGAACGGTCAGTGGGATATGCAAGATTGAAAACGGCGTGTTGAGCTGCGAGATCACCGAGGGCGCAAGCCCTTACACCGTGCAATACACCTTCGCCGTCGACGGGCGCGAGCTGCGCCTGACGGATGCCGAGGGCACGGCGCAGTATCTGCGCGCAGGATAGAGAAAGGAGCAGGACGATGAAGCCTTATGCAAAGCTGAGCTTGCAGGAGCGGCGCGAGGAATATGCCGCGCTGCGCAAAACGTTGGAGGGATACCACGACCTGAATTTGAACATGGCACGCGGCAAGCCCGGAAAGGAGCAGCTCGATCTGGTCAGCGACATTCTGACCGTGCTGACAAAGCCGGAGGACTGCGTTGACGAGGGCACGGACGTGCGCAATTACGGCGGTTTGAGCGGCATTCCGTCGGCAAAACGGCTGTTTGCCGAGCTTTTGGGAACAAAGCCGGAGGAAATTCTGGTCGGCGGCAACGCCAGTCTGAGCCTGATGTACGACCTGATCGCCAAGGCGTATACGCACGGTTTGCAGCATTCCGAGCGTCCGTGGTCGAAAGAGCCGGTGGTGCGCTTTCTCTGCCCCGCGCCCGGCTATGACCGCCATTTTAAGATCTCGGAGTCGTTCGGGATGGAGCTGATCGCGATCCCGATGACGCCGACCGGCCCCGACATGGACGCCGTGGAGGCTGCCGTTCGCGACCCCGCCGTCAAGGGCATGTGGTGCGTGCCGAAGTATTCCAACCCGCAGGGCATCGTCTATTCCGACGAGACGGTCGACCGCATTGCTGCGCTGCGCCCGGCGGCGCCGGATTTCGCGCTGATGTGGGACAACGCGTATTGCATTCACGAAATTTTCGGCGAATTCGTGCCATTCCGCGACATTCTGACGCTCTGCCGCGCGCAGGGCAACGCCGACATGGTCTATGAATTCGCCTCGACCTCGAAGATCACCTTCCCCGGCGCGGGCGTCGCGGTGATGGCGGCTTCGGTCGAAAATCAGAAGTACATCGAAAGCATTCTGACCTTCCAGACCATCAGCTATGACAAGGTCAACCAACTTCGCCATGTGCGCTATCTGCAAAACAAGGCGCACACGCTCACGCTGATGCAGCGCCATGCGGCGATTCTCGCTCCGAAGTTCGAGACAGTGCTCCATGCACTTGAAACGCAGATCGCACCGCTGGAGATCGCGCACTGGACGAAGCCGAAGGGCGGCTATTTCGTCTCCTGCGACGCCATGCCCGGCACGGCGAAGCGGACGCTTGCGCTGTGCAAGCAGGCGGGCGTCACCATGACCGCCGCGGGCGCGACGTTCCCCTACGGCGTCGACCCGAACGACAGCAACATCCGCATCGCGCCGAGCCTGCCGCCCGTGGAGGAGCTGAAACAGGCGATGGATATTTTCTGCCTCTGCCTGCGCCTTGCCACACTGGAATCCCTCGGCGTGGAATAAACAAAAAATCACCGACTGTGTTGTGTACAGTCGGTGATTTTTTATTTCTCGCGGAATTTATCGAAGAAGCGTTTGCGCTTCGGCTGGGTGGTTTCGTTGGAGGACTGCTCGAGCTTTTGCAGCAGCTCCTTTTGCTCCTTGGTCAGGTGCGTCGGCGTTTCGACCACGACGGTCACAAATTCATCGCCGCGCCCCTTGCCGTTGACATAGGGAATGCCCTTGCCCTTGAGACGGAATGTCGTGCCGGTCTGTGTGCCCTCGGAGATGCTGTAGCGCACCTTGCCGTCGAGCGTTGGGACTTCCAGCTCCGCGCCGCACGCCGCCTGCGTGAACGTAATGGGCATTTCACAATAGACGCTCTGTCCCTGCCGCGTGAAGATCGGGTGATTTTTGACGCGGACAGTGACCATCAGGTCGCCGGACGGGCCGCCGTTGAAGCCGCTGCACCCCTCGCCGCGCACGCGGAGCGTCTGCTCGTCGTCGATGCCCGCCGGGAAGCGCACTTTGGTCTTGAAGCTGCGGCGCACCTTGCCCTTGCCCTTACAGCGCGGGCAGGGCGTGCGGATGACGCTTCCCGTGCCGCGGCAATCGGGACAGGCGGTGTCCGACTGCATGACCATGCCCATGAAATTCTGCTGCGTGCGAACCGTGCCGCGACCGTTGCAGCGCTTGCAGGTTTCCTTACTCGTGCCGGGCGCAGCGCCCGAGCCGCTGCATTCGTTGCAGTCCTCGATACGCGAGGCGGTGACCTCCTTTTCCGTGCCGAACGCGGCTTCTTCAAAGGTGATGTCCACCTGCGCGCCGACGTCCTCGCCGCGCACGGGGGAATTGGCACTGCGGCGGGTGCTTCTTCCGCCGCCGAAAAAGCTGCCGAAGATGTCGCCGAGATCGCCGAAATCGCCGAAGCCGCCGAACGGATTGCCGCCGCCGGCGTTGAAGTTCGGGTCGACGCCCGCGAAGCCGAACTGGTCATAGCGCGCGCGCTTATCCGGGTCGGAAAGCACCTCGTTTGCCTCGTTGATCTCCTTGAAGCGGGCTTCCGCGCCCTCCTCGTGGTTGACGTCCGGGTGGTATTGCGCCGCCAGCTTGCGGTAGGCGCGCTTGATGTCGGTCTCGGTCGCGTCCTTCGCCACGCCCAAGACCTCGTAATAATCTCGTTTGTTTTCGTTTGCCATGCTTTCACCCTCTCATGGTGATCTTATAGTTGCCGTTTCAGCC
Source organism: uncultured Oscillospiraceae bacterium (assembly GCA_964425295.1). Taxonomy (GTDB): domain Bacteria; phylum Bacillota; class Clostridia; order Oscillospirales; family Oscillospiraceae; genus JAZOXB01. The sequence goes on from CAYRMX010000043.1 coordinate 8,667, forward strand.
ATCGTCCCGGGTTGGCGTCGATGTATTCCCAAATCTGACGAAAATCGACCTCGTTACGAACAACGTGTTCATAAAATGAGGCTTGAAGCAATGCTTTGCCCGGCGTATCCCGAAGCAGATTACACCGACGTGCGGCCAGCGATTTATATGCGCCGATGACGGACGATAGCGTAGGGCGGGATGGATTCCCGCCCTTGTGCTCATATCAGTCGTTGACTTCCTCGAAGTCCGCATCGACAACGCCGTCGTCGTTGCCGCCCGGTGCGGCGCCATTGGGGGCGTCGCCCTGCGGTGCCTGCTGGTACAGCTTTTCGGACACGGCGTAGAACGCTTTCTGCACCTTGTCGGTCGCTTCCTTGATCGCCGCGACATCGTTGCCCTTGTTCTTTTCCTTCAGCTCCTCGACCGCGCTTTCGATGGACGCCTTATCCTCGGCGGAGATCTTGTCGCCCAGCTCGCTCAGGGTCTTTTCGGTCTGATAGATGACCTGATCGGCGCCGTTGTGCGTGTCGACCTCGTCCTTGCGCGCTTTGTCCTCGGCGGCATACTGCTCGGCTTCCTTGACCGCCTTGTCGATGTCCTCCTTGGAGAGATTGGAGGAAGCGGTGATGGTGATGTTCTGTTCCTTGCCCGTGCCGAGATCCTTGGCGCTGACATTCACGATGCCGTTGGCGTCGATGTCGAAGCTGACCTCGATCTGCGGCACGCCGCGCGGTGCGGGAGCGATGCCGTCCAAATGGAACTTGCCGAGGGTCTTGTTATAGGCAGCCATTTCACGCTCGCCCTGCAGGACATGGATCTCGACGGTGGTCTGATTGTCTGCGGCGGTGGAGAAGACCTGACTCTTCTTGGTCGGGATGGTGGTGTTGCGGTCGATCAGGCGGGTGAAGACGCCGCCCATCGTTTCCAGACCCAGCGACAGCGGAGTGACGTCGAGCAGCAGCAGACCCTTGACGTCGCCGCCGAGGACGCCGCCCTGGATGGCCGCGCCGGCCGCGACGCATTCGTCGGGGTTGATGCCCTTGAAGCCTTCCTTACCGGTGATGCCCTTGACCGCTTCCTGCACGGCGGGGATTCTCGAAGAACCGCCGACGAGGAGCACCTTGGAGATGTCGCCCGCCTTGACGCCGGCGTCAGCCATTGCCTGACGGACGGGGGTCATGGTCGCTTCGACGAGGTGCGCGGTCAGCTCGTTGAACTTTGCGCGCGTCAGCGTCACGTCCAGATGCTTCGGGCCCGTGGCGTCGGCGGTGATATACGGCAGGTTGATGGCGGAAGTGGTCACGCCGGACAGCTCGATCTTCGCCTTTTCCGCCGCTTCCTTGAGGCGCTGCATGGCGACCTTGTCGTTCGAAAGGTCGATGCCCTCTGCCTTTTTGAACTCCGCGACGAGGTAATTCATGATCGCTTCGTCGAAATCGTCGCCGCCGAGACGGGTGTTGCCGTTGGTGGCAAGAACTTCGATGACGCCGTCGCCGATGTCGAGGATGGAGACATCGAACGTGCCGCCGCCGAGGTCATAGACCATGATCTTCTGCTCGGCTTCCTTGTCCACGCCGTAGGCAAGCGCGGCAGCCGTCGGCTCGTTGATGATACGCTTGACTTCCAGACCGGCGATCTTGCCGGCGTCCTTGG
>CAYRMX010000044.1:0-10194 GCA_964425295.1 uncultured Oscillospiraceae bacterium
ATCGTGCTCCCGGAGAGCATGGTCGCGTGGCAGCCTGCGCCGATGACGGTGGCGCGGATGGTTTCCTTTGCCCGAAGGAAGCGTCCGGTGCAGAGGCGTGAGCGGAAAATCGCCCGTCCCAGCAGAACGCCGAGATCACCGTAGGCAAAGGGGGCGCGGGGCGTGTCGTCGATCAGATCCGCCACGCCGCCGGAAAAGGAAAGAAGCGGCGGCGAACGAAGAGCGACGAGAGTGTCCGTGACAAACCGCCGCAGGCGCGCCGCGTCCGCGACCGGGCGCAGCCCGACGGCTTCCTCCAGAATTTCGACCAGCAGAGTCGTGACGCGTTCCAGCTCGGCTTCGGACGGCTGCTTGCCGAGCGGAAAGTCGAAAAACGGCTGCAAAACGGGTGAAAGATAGGTTAACCGACCGCTTTCGTCGAATTTCATCAGCCGACCGCCGACGTTCAGGCAGCCGGTCTGCACGACCTCGCCGCCGTCGAACAGGGCAAGGTTGCTTGTCCCGCCGCCGATGTCGACGTTCAAAACGGCGCAGCGGTGCTCCTCGGAATACCGCGCCGCGCCCGAACCCTTTCCGGCGAGCACGCTTTCCAGCGCAGGGCCGGCGGTCGCGACGACGAATTCGCCGGCAAAGCCCGACAAAGCGCTTAAAACCTCGCGGGCGTTTTCCTTGCGCGCAGTTTCGCCGGTGATGATGACCGCGCCGGTCTGCACCTGCGATTTGTCGAAGCCGGAGCGGGCATATTCCGATGCAACGATCGCGCGGACGCCGTCGGCGTCGATGACCGTGTCGGACAGAAGCGGGGTGAAGTGGATGGCGCTGCGGAAAAGAACGGTCTTTTCCGCAATATGAAACTGCGGAACGGAGAAACAGCCGGCGTCGTTGCGCAGCGTCAGGCGGGAGAGGACGAGCTGCGTGGTGGTCGTGCCGATGTCGATGCCGACGGAAAGCAGTGTTTCCATGTTTCCCTCCTAAAGCGATTTGACCAGCAGCGTGCGCAGCGCCTCCGGCGTCACGGGGCGCGGATTGCTTGCCGCGCAGGGGTCATCTGCCGCCGCACGGCACAGCCTCTCCGCCGCCGCGAGCACCGCCTCGCGCGAGAGCCCCGCCTCGCTCAGGGTCGACGGAAGCCGCAACTGCCGTCTGAGCCGTCCGAGGGCGAAACTCAGCCCGCGAATGCCGTGCAGCCCGCAAGCTGCCGCCAGACGCGCATAGGGCTCGGGGCATGTCTGCGCATTGAATTCGAGCACATGCGGCAGAAGAATGCCGTTGAGCCGCCCGTGCGCCAGATGGAACGTCCCACCGAGCGCATGCGACAGCGCGTGGCACGCGCCCAGCCCGGCGTTGTCAAAGGCGACGCCCGCCATCGCCGCTGCGCAGTGCAATGCTCCGCGCACGCCCGTCTCGCCGCGATGGGACGCAGGAAGCAGCGAAAGCGCCGTCTGAAAGGCGTGCACGGCAAACGCGTCGGAAAACGGGGAGGCATTCTTCGCTGCGACCGCTTCCAGACAGTGCGCCAGCACGTCCATGCCTGCGTCGGCGATCAGGGCGGGGGGAAGCGCGGCGAGGAGTGAATCGTCCAAAACGGCGACCGCGGGGCGGAGCTGTTCTTCGACAAGTGGGTGCTTGACGCCGTCGTGGGTCAGGATGGCGAAGGAGGTCACCTCCGAGCCTGTGCCGGAGGTGGTTGGAACGGCGACGAGTCGGGCATCGCTCCCGCCGAGGGAGAGAATGCCCTTGGCGCAGTCGATGGCGCTGCCACCGCCGAGGGCGATCAGCGTGTCCGCGGCGAACGCGCGCAGCGCGGCGACCCCCTCGGCGACCAGCGTCAGCGGCGGGTCGGGCTGAACGCGCGAAAAAACCTCGCATTTCGCGCCCGTGAGCGCGCAAATGCGCTGCGCCGTGCCGTTTTCCTCAAAAAATCGGTCGGTGACCAGAAAGACACGCCGCGCGCCGAGGGTTTTCAAGCCCTCAAGGGCGTTTTCGCCGAACCAAAGCCGCGTGCCGAGCACAAATTCCCGCAAATCGATCGCCTCTTTTCGGCGTTAGTATTTCCGTCGCCGACGAAAAAATGTGAACGGTATGAAAAAAGTTTGCTTACGCGGTTGACAGGCGACAAAAAATATGAAAAAATAACAAAAAAGGAGCGTGAATGAGATGCCCGAACAACTGAAACTCACCTGCCCGCATTGCGGGAAGCAATTGGAAATTCCGGCGGGATTGGAAGAATTTTCCTGCCTCTACTGCGGCGAACGGCAGCAAACCGCGCGCGTGCTGCATCCGGTGTCCGCGGACGATTACGAAGCGGAGCGGAAATACCTTGCCGAGCACCTGCCGAAGGCTGTGACGGACTATCCCGACTATTTCCGTCATGTCACGCGGGCGGATTTTGCCCCGTCGTTTGAAAAATATGAGCAGGAGAACGCCGAACTTTTGGCGCACATCGACCGTTGCGCGTCCTCTGCCCCGGAGGGGAGCGAGGCGGCGATCGGGACGATCTGCGAGGAGCTTCTGGACGCGCTGGAGGCGTACATGCAGCGCGACAAGCGCTGGAATCGCAAGTCTCAGCGCATGCAGGTCATGTTTGAGGTCAAGTCGGTTCTGGCGATTTTCCTGACGCCGACGGTGCGCAAGCTGAAGCTGGAGCATGCCGAGACGTTCCGTACGGAACTCAACCGCCGCTGGCTTGCGCGCTACCCGAAAGAGCGCTGGATGCCCGGCGATTACGAGGCGATGATGGCGGGCTTCCGCCGCAGGCGCTTCTGCTATATCACGACGGCGACCTGCCGCCACGAGGGAAAGCCCGACGACTGCGCGGAGCTGACTGCGTTCCGCGCGTTCCGCGACGGCTGGCTGAGCGACTGCACCGACGGCGCGGCGCTCATCGAGCGGTACTATGCCGAAGCACCGGGGATCGTGGCGTGCATTGATTATTGCGACGCGCCCGACGAGCGCTATGCGGAGATCCGCACCCGCTGGCTCGAACCGTGCTACCGCGATTTGCAGGCGGGACGGATGGAAGCGTGCCGCGCCCGCTATACCGAGATGGTGCAGACGCTCCATGAGCGGTATTTCCGAGCCTGATTGCCGCACAATTATAATTGTATCGGTAGGGCGGGCTGCTCTTATCCCGCCGCTTCTGTCGTTTGCGAAAATGTCTGCATGCGGCGATGGGTAACTATTCCGGATATACGAAAGATTACTGAATAAACACACTTTAAAGAACTAAACAACTGCAAAGGTCTGCCCGTCGGAATTCGGCTTCCGACGGGCAAAATTTTTTACAGGTCAAAAGATGTATAAAGCGTGATATATAAAATATTAAAACTACAGTAGACACATAAAATAATACGAAAACAAATGTTAAATTACACACAAAATCGTCAAAAAAATTCATTTTTCTATAGACACGGGAAAAATTTTCTGCTAAACTTTTTATAAGGTTTATATGCATAATTTCTCACGGCGTAACTGGCGCCCGGGAGAGACGCACGACGCCGAAAAATTGGAAAAGGAGAAAAAAGTATGAGAAGATTGAAAAATGTTCTCGCGCTCGTTCTGGCGCTGGTCATGCTTCTCTCGTGCACCGTTCCTGCCGGCGCAGTGGAAACTGCGGACGGCACGAAGGTGAGCTTCGAGAAGGTCGACAACAGCGTTCTCGGTTCGGACTGGCTGGAAGACCGCGTGGTCGACACCAAGACGAACGAGACGAGCTATCGGGACAGCGACATGGTTCGCGTTTCCATCGTTTTGGAGGATGCCTCCACGATCAAGCGCGGATTCAGCATTGACGGCATTGCGGAAAACAGCTCCGCAATGAGCTACCGCAAGCGCCTGCTTGCCAAGCAGGACGCGCTTGCCGAGACCATCTCCGCGCAGGTGCTCGGCGGCGAGAAGCTGGACGTCGTTTGGAACATGACGCTGGCTGCGAACATGATCTCCGCGAACGTCGCTTACGGCGACATCGAGGCGATCGAAGCGCTCCGGGGCGTTGAAAGCGTCGTCATCGAGACGCGCTATGAGCCGATGCTGGAATCCGTCGGCGCGGCTGACCCGAACATGGCGACGTCGACCGAGCAGATCGGCAGCGGCGCTGTGTGGGCTGCGGGCTACACCGGTGCGGGCAGCAAGGTTGCCATCGTCGACACCGGCACGGACACCGACCATCAGAGCTTTGACGCCGAGGCGTTCGAGTATGCCATCGAGGAGACGGGCAAGGACGTCGATTTGCTGACCCTCGAGGACATCAAGGCGGTCTTTAACGAGCTGAACATCGCGTCCGACAAGGGCGTGACGGCGGAAGCGCTCTATCTGAACGCGAAGCTTCCGTTTGCGTATAACTACATCGATCACAACCTGAAGGTCACGCACGACAACGACAAGCAGGGCAACCACGGCTCGCACGTTGCCGGCATCGCGACCGGCAACCGCTACATCCCCGACGGCGAGGGCGGCTTTGAAGACGCGCTGACCGTTGCGCATACGCAGGGTGTTGCGCCCGACGCGCAGCTCATCACGATGAAGGTCTTCGGCGAGGGCGGCGGTGCATACGACTCGGACTATGTGGTCGCCATTGAGGACGCCGTTGTCCTCGGCTGCGACAGCATCAACCTGTCACTCGGCTCGGGCAACCCCGGCATGTCGACGAGCGCCGACTATCAGGCTATCTTCGACAATCTGGAAAATGCGGGCGCAGTGGTCTGCATTTCCGCCGGCAACTCCGGCGCATGGCAGGAGGAGTCGACCAATGGTTACCTCTATTCCGATGGCATCAGCATGGACATGGTCAGCTCGCCCGGCAGCTACACCAACTCGCTGGCAGTCGCGTCGGTGAAAAACGTCGGCAACACCGGCAACTTCCTGTTCGTCGGCGACAAAGCCTATGGCTTCACTGAGACCGACTATACAAACGAGCCGATCGCTACGATGGACACCAACGACGGCGAGGGCACGGAATACGACTTCGTGCTCATGGCGGGCGACGCGAAGGTCGCCGCCGACGACTCGGGCAGCACCCTCCTGACGCCCTATGCCGACGTCCTTGCGGACAAGGTCGTCATGGTCTACCGCGGCACTTCCTCTTTCTACCAGAAGCATATGGCGGTCGCCGGGGTCAATGCCAAGGCGTGCATCATCGTGAACAACCAGCCGGGTACGTTGAATCTCAACCTCGAGGGTTCCACTGCGACCATTCCCTGCGTCTGCATCACGCAGGCGGACGGCGCTTCCATTCTGGCTGCGGCAACGCCCGTTTATGCCGATGACGAAGAGACGGTTCTGTACTACACCGGCAAGATCACCGTCAGCAGTAAAATCGAGTCTCATGTGGGCAATTCCAAGTATTACACCATGAGCGACTTCAGCTCCTGGGGCGTTCCCGGCTCGCTGCAGATGAAGCCCGAAATCACCGCCCCCGGCGGCGATATCTACTCCGTCAACGGCGGCGCATGGGAGAATAACTCTGCGATCGGCGGCTCTGACCAGTATATCAACTATTCCGGTACGTCGATGGCAGCTCCGCAGGTCGCGGGTATGACGGCGCTTGTCGCGCAGTACATCCGCGAAAACGACCTGCTCGAAAAAACCGGTCTGACCCAGCGTCAGCTTGCGCAGTCCCTCCTGATGTCCACGGCTGAGCCGATCATCGAGGAAGCGACCGACTATTACTATTCTATTCTGAATCAGGGCGCAGGCCTTGCAAACGTCAACGACGCGATCGGCGCGCACAGCTTCATCACGATGGCTGAGGGCACGAGCTCCGGCGCGACCGACGGCAAGGTCAAGGTCGAGCTGGGCGACGATCCCGAAAAGAACGGCGTTTACAGCTTCACCTATACCCTGCACAACATCGGCGACGAAGAAGCGGCTTACATCTTCAAGACCGACGTCTTCACGCAGGACGTGTTCAGCGTTTCCGGCATGGACTTCCTCGACACATGGACGACCCCGCTGGTTGACGCCGTCGTGACTTACGAGATCAACGGTCAGCCGATGAACAACGAGGGCCTGACGTGGATGGACGCGCAGAACGTTCTGGAATACTGCGTCGGCACGATGGAACTGACCGACGAGCAGATCGAAATGTATGATTTCGACGGCGACGGCAAGATCACGACCAACGACGCTTACCTCATCCTGAACGTTCAGGTTCCCGCCTGCGGCTCGATCGAAGTCACCGTTACCATCGACGTGACCGGCTGCGACTTCTCGGATTATCCCGTCGGCGCTTACATCGAAGCGTACTCCTACGCCACCGAGCTTCCCAACGAAGAGGGCGTGGAGGGCACGGTTCATTCCATCCCCGTTCTGGGCTTCTACGGCAACTGGTCCGACGCCTCCATGTATGACGTCGGCACGCTGGCAGACTATGACTACGAAACGGAAGACCGCGCGCCGTACCTCTACACTGAGACCAGATGCTTTACGAACTTCCTGTCCGTCAAGTACCCCGGCGAGAGCAGGGAGTATGCCCTCTACGGCAACCCGTTTGCGATTGAAGAAACTTACGATCCCGAATTCAACGCATTCAACTCCAACGGCTCTCTTGCCAAGTATTATTTCACCGCGATCCGCAACGCGGGCGACGCCCTGCTGCTCATCAACGACACCGAGACCGGCGAGGTCTATTCCGCAACGGAGCTCGGCGGAGTTTACAGCGCATACTACTATGCCAACGGCAGCAAATGGGATAATACGCAGCTTACCGCTTCGGTCGGCTGGGCAGGCACGGATGCCGACGGCAACAAGCTGCCCGAGGGCACGCAGGTTGACGTCTCCCTCGTCCTCGCCCCTGAATACTACGCCTCCGCGGACGGCTCTTATGACTGGAGCAGCCTCCTGAACGGTAAGCTGGGCGACGGCGCCTACCTGACCACCCGTGTCGCCATCGACAACACCGCTCCCGAAATGACCGCCCTGACTTATGACGCCGAGGCACAGACCCTTACCGCCAACACCAAGGACAACCGTAACGTCGCGGCGGTCTATCTGGCACATGCCACGGACGAAGATCTGGAAGATTGGGACGTCCCCGCGGCAAAGGAAGCCGAAAGTGAATTCGACGTCTCCGCGTGGAACGTGGGCGAAACTGCCGCCCCGGGCTACATTCAGGTCATCGACTACGCGGGCAATACCACGACTTACCGATTCATGCTCTCCGAGGACGGCGCTGACCAGAGCAAGGTCACGCCCACCGCTATGGTCATCACTCCGGCAACGGCGGAGATCGTCCGCGGCACGAGCTGCAAGCTCTCGGTCAGCTTCGAGCCGTGGATGGCAAACAGCGACGTGACGTGGACCTCCTCCGATGAGGACGTCGCCACCGTTGACGCCAACGGCATTGTCACCGGCGTGGACGAAGGCACGGCGACCATCACCGCTACCTCCGCTGCGGAGTTCGCCGAGGGCGTGACCCCGCTCACCGCCTCGTGCACCGTCACGGTCAAGTCCTATAATGTCACCATCACCGGCATGCTGCAAGACGCCAGCGGCAATCCGCAGCTCTTTAGCTGGAACATGGAGACCGAAAAGACCTGGAAGAAGACCGCCCCGCTGGAGAACTACATCACCTCCGCGACCTACGACTTCCAGTACGGCGAGGACGCCGGCAAGCTCTACCAGATGGATCCCTCCGGTTACCTCTACACGGTCAACCCCACCACCGGTGAGACGCTGACCAAATCCGATGCTGCGACCAAGTTCGGCGCTCCCATCGATGACCTGGAGTATTCCTATATCAGCAACCTGGTTTACGGCAAGGATCTTCTTGTCGGTGTCTACGGGGCTTACCTCCTCTATTCCGATCCCGCGAACGCCAATACTTTCGATAGCGGCTGGAACATGGCCGGCTATCTCAGCAACTACCTCGGCGCATCCAGCTTCACGGCGGTTGCATGGGTGGGCTATACCCGAAACAGTGTCGGCGTCCTTGTAGACGTCTTCTGTTGCCTGACGGATACCGGTGATATCTGGGTCATGCAGCCCGACTTCGTGAGCGGCAGTGCAGGTCTAGGTTTGTATGAAACCGATCTCGACGTTGACTTCGCGAGCGACGAGGACAACTACTACTGCTCGATGGTCATGGGCGACGACGGCAACCTCTATCTCAGCCACTTCGACGGAACGACCAACGAGATCTACGTCCTCGAAGAGGAAGAGATCTATGACGGTGACGAATATTCTGGTTCCGTCTTCCACGCCACGCTGATCGGCGACGTCGGCAATGACGTCTGGCCCTGCGCCCTGCTGGGTGTCTCGGCAAACGAAGCGGCAGGCGAGGGCGGCAGCGACGCTGCAACGAACGTCATCGATTTCACGCCGAAGTTCACCGCTCAGGCAGAAACGATCACCCTCCCCGCCGCACAGGAAGCCACCGGCAGCCTGAACGCTGTCAAGGCAGTGAGCGCCGAAGCGCCCGAAAAGAAGATCATCTCCGCCGCGGATACCGGTCGCGTCTTTGTTGACGTCGTCGTCGAAGACTCCACCAACGGTCTGGTCACCATGACCTATGACTCCGACGTCCTCGAATTTGTGGAACTGGTTCCCAACGACAACGCTTACTATGCATGGAACACGGATGAAAACACCGTCACCCTTGCCTATGCCTCCGGCTACGCGATCGACGGAAAGGTCGCCACTGCGGTCTTCGCCTATGCCCGCGACGACGGCAACGAGTCGACGGATGTCACCATCACCGGCACGGAAAACGGCGACGACTCCACCCGCTCCACGCAGACGCTCACCATCAAGACCAATGCGCATGTCCACAGCTTCGGCGAATGGACGGTCGTCCGCGCCGCAACGCAGACCGCCGTCGGCTCGAAGTCCCGCACCTGCGCTACCTGCGGCGAGACCGAAACCGCAGAGATCCCCGCCCTCGGCGCAGGAACGTGCTATTATAAGCACTTCTCCGACTGCACCTCCGGCTGGTATCACGAAGCCGTCGACTTCGTCGCTGCACATGGTCTCATGAACGGCATGAGCGAGACCACCTTCGGCCCGAATGAGCAGATGACCCGTGCAATGGTCGTCACCGTGCTCTATCGACTCGTCGGCGAGCCGTCGGTCGAGTCCGTGAAGTCCTTCTCCGATGTCGGCGCAGATCAGTATTACGCCACACCGATCGCTTGGGCAAAGGAAAACAAGATCGTTGACGGCATGACCGCCGACACCTTCTGCCCGGATCTGAACGTCACGCGCGAGCAGATTGCAACGATCCTCTGGCGCTATGAGGGCAAGCCCGAGGCGACTGCGAAGCTTCCGAACTTCAACGACGCCGACAAGATCAGCGCCTACGCACTCGACGCGCTTACATGGGCAGCTTCCGAGGGCATCTTCGCCGGCGATAACAACGGCGACCTCCGTCCGACCGATAACGCCACCCGCGCCGAATTCGCAACCATTATCATGCGCTATCTCAACGGCTCTTACATCTGCAAGTGAGCCGATAAGCGAGAATCAGAATGATTTTCGCAACCATTGCAACAACGCCGGTGGCGGGTCTCCCCGCCACCGGCGTTCGTGTTTTTTGCCATTGCACCTCGACCATCGCGCCCTGCGGCGCGTAGTTCGACAGACATTTCGCTGGCAACGGCGTCCCCAATGTCCCGTTGCAGGAACAGTCGTATTTTACCTGTAGGGCATGCCCCAACCCTGCAAATGCAAGTTCGATCGGTAATTCATAGGGCGAGGGTATGCCCTGCCTTGTAGGGCAGCGCGCCCTCACGCCGCCGCAAGTGAAAAGTGAGCAGTGAATCGTTGCGGAGTCCGCTTTGCGGACGATTTGAAATTTGCGCGGCGGGGCTTCCGTCGTTGCATGCGCGCGATTTTTGCGGTGGGGGAAAATTTTACTTTACAGAAGCGGGAACTTCGGTTATACTGTATACGGAAAATTTTGTGACGGAGCAATGATTATGATCGAATTTGAAGAATACAAGGGCAAGCTCAATGACCTCAAGCCGAAGCTTGAGGAGTTGCGTGCCGCGTTTTTGCCGCAGTCGCTCCTCGACGAGCTGGAACGTCTGCACGCGATGGCGGAAGCCCCCGGCTTTTGGGATGACCCCGCCCGCTCGCAGAAGGCGGTCATGCGCACGAAGACCCTCGAATCCAAGCGGGATAAATTTCAGGCGATGTGCGCCTCGTGGGACGACCTGATGACCATCTGCGAGATGGCGCTGGAGGAAAATGACGATTCCA
>CAYRMX010000045.1:0-10167 GCA_964425295.1 uncultured Oscillospiraceae bacterium
TGCTTTCTTCTGATTTCTCAAATTTCGAGCATTTTTCAGATTGAACATGCTTTAGGAAAATCATACTCTGATTTTTACGATTTCGGACTTTATTGACAGCCTGACAAAAAATCACACTACCCACCGGCAGTGTGATTTTTTGTCCTGAATTGTTGTTGCCCGATTCGTTGTCTTTCATCTTTCTCCGCACCAAAAACCTCTCTCTGACGAGGGAGCGATAGGCGTGTGCGATATTGATGGTGCATACATCGGGTCGATGTGGGCTTCGACTCCTGCGAAGCGTCCATCGTCACTGTATTTGCAGGGTTGGGGCATGCCCCCCAACCGCGCCGGCATGTTCGTCATGCAAAATGCCCCCGAAAATTGAAGCCGTCCCCCACGGAGCGACTATTGAAGTGCGCAGCGTTGAGTGTGGCGTCCCCCGACGGATTGGTTATCGAACTACATGCCACTGTCAGGAGAGCTTCGCTTTCTCCTTGCGCTCAAAGGCGTGCAGCCAGTCGGAAACGAGATAGAACACAAGGAAAACGGCACTGCTGACCGTCCATGTGAGCGGATAAGCGCTGAAAATGACCCAGCGCTCCTGCACGAGCGGCACCATGACCGAGATGTACGACACGCGCAGTAAGCACCACGAGCCCAGCATAACCAGCATCGGCACCATCGGCATGCCCGCGCCGCGCATGATCGCCGCGATGCAGTGCGAAAACGCCAGCATGCAGAAAAACAGCGATTCCACCCGCGCTTGCTCCGCGCCGATTTTGACGGCTTCAGCGTTGTCCGTGAAAAAGCGCATCAGCGGTTCGGGGAAGAGCATCAGCGTCAGCCCGATCAGTTCCGCCATAATCATGCAGCAGATGATACCGAAGCGTGTGCCCTTGCGCGTGCGGTCATACTGCTTCGCGCCGAGGTTCTGCCCGACGAAGGTCGTCAGCGCCATTGCAAAGCAGGTAATGGGTAAAAATGCAAAGCCCTCAAGTCTGGCGTAAGTCCCCGCGCCGGCGACCGTGTCCGTGCCGAACGAGTTGATGCTGCTCTGCACGATGACGTTGGCAAGCCCGGTGATGGAATTCTGAACGCCGGAAGGCAGACCGTAGCGGAAGATTTCTCCGAGCTTCGCCCCGTTCGGCCGCAGCTCCGGAAGTGACAGGCAGTAATCGGTCTGCACGCGCATCAGGCGGTAGAGGCAGAGGAACACGCTGAGAAACTGCGAGATCGTCGTGGCAAGCGCCGCCGCCCAAACGCCCCAGTCGAACACGCCGACAAAGAGGAAATCCAGTCCGATGTTGACGAGCGACGAGAAAATGAGGTAATACAGCGGGTGCGTGCTGTCCCCGACCGCGCGGAGAATGCCCATGCAAAGATTATACATGACGATCGCCAGTGAGCCTGCGAAATAGTAGCGCAGATATTCAATCGAATACGGCAGAACATCCGCCGGCGTTTCCATCCATTGAAGAAGCACGGGCGTAAACACTACCCCGAGCGCCGTCAGCACGATGCCCGCCATCACGCCGAAGACGACCGTCGTGTGAACCGCAAGGCGCAGATTTTTCCGATCCTTTGCGCCGTAATACCGCGCGATCACGACCCCTGCGCCGACGGCGATACCGCTGAAAAAGCCGACCAGCAGGAACACGAGGCTACCCGTCGAGGTGACGGCAGCGTATTCCTCATTGCTGCGGTAATGCCCGACGATCCACGCGTCGGCGGTGTTGTAAAGCTGCTGGAAGATCTGCCCGAGCAGGATGGGCAGTGCAAAAAAAAGCAAGCCCTTCCAAATCGGGCCTTCGAGCAGCAAGCCTTTCTTCTTCATCACTTCACAGCTTTCTTTGTATATTTTCTTATAAAGTATAGCATATCAATACGCTTCCGTCAACCGCATCTGACCCATTTCGACGATTTTCGGGAATTTCCATTGACTTCTCTCCCTCCGGGCAGTATAATAGTTCATATTGAACACACAGCCGTCCCCGTTTTCGGGCGCATGGCTTCATTTTTTGGATTTCGGAAGAATGGAGTTCTTTCTATGAAAAAATTTCTCATAACATTGCTTGTTCTGGTGCTTCTTGCGGCGATTGGCTTCGGTCTGTACTATTTCCTCTGGACGCCGGAAAATCTGGCAACGCTGGGTGAAGACGCGCTGGAAGACGGGAAATACGACCGCGCGGTCTTCTTCTTCCGCCACGCCGCGGAGATGGACACGGACGAGCCGTCGTACGTTCTCTCCCTCGCCGACGCCTGCATTGCAGACGGAAGCTACACGCAGGCAGAGCGCTCTCTGGTCGAATTCATCCGAAAAGCGCCGTCCGCCGCGCTGTATACCAAGCTTTCCTCCGTCTATGTCGCGCAGGACAAGCTCTTTGACGCCCAGAAAATGCTCGACAGCATCACGGATTCCGCCGTTCGCGCCGAGATCGACGCCGTGCGCCCCGCCGCACCGGTTTTCACTCCCGCCGCCGGAGAATATGATGAGCGCATTGCCCTCTCTTTCGAATCCGACAGCGCAGTCTATTACTCTCTGACCCACGAATATCCCACCACCGCCTCCCACGCATTTTCCGAAGCAATCACGCTTGAAGCCGGGCAGACGCATGTCTCCGCCATCGCCGTCGGCGAAAACGGGCTGGTCAGTCCCCTCGCGGAAGCGGATTATCTGATCGTCGGCGTCGTTGAGGAGGTCAGCTTCTCCAGTGCTGAGCTGGAAAGCTACATCCGTGAGCTGCTTTACATCTCGCGCACCGAGCCTGTCATGTCCGACCTGCTCTGGACGGTCACGGAGCTGACCGTTCCCGCCGATGTCCTCGACTATAGCGACCTGCGCTACTTCACAGGTCTGACCTCACTCACCGTACACGACAGCGCCGTAACGGACTATTCTTTCCTCTCCGAGCTGACCGAGCTGCAAACGCTCGACCTGACGGGAAGCCTCGTCTCTGCCGACACTCTCGCGCTGATCGGGGCGCTTCCGCTGCTTTCAGAGCTGCACCTGAGCGGCTGCGGGCTTTCGAACATCCAGCCGCTTTCCGCCAACACCGCGCTGACCGTGCTTGACCTTTCGGAAAACAGCATTTCCAACCTCTCCCCGCTTGCCGGCTGCACCGCGCTCACGGAGCTGAACCTCGCCGGCAACGCCGTCGATTCGCTCACCGCGCTGGAAAAGCTCACCGAGCTGAAAACGCTCGATATCACCGGCAACGCCGTTTCGTCCCTTGTCCCCTTGGCAAAATGCGACGAATTGCAGACCCTCCGCGCCGAGGACAACAAGCTTTCCGACCTGTCCGTTCTCGCCGGCATGACCGATTTGCGTGTCTTCACCGCCTCGCGCAACGCGATTTCCGACCTTTCCGCGCTGGCGTCGTGCACGAAGCTTGAGCGGCTGGAGCTTGCAAGCAACGCCCTGACCTCGGTCGACGTCATTGCCTCTATGCCGAACCTTACCTATCTCGATATCGCTCGCAATCAGGTCGCAAAACTTCCCGCGCTTGCGCCGACCGCGCGTTTGCAGCAGTTCTATGCGTCGTATAACGCGCTGGAATCCGTCGAGGCGCTTGCCGGTCTGGCGGAGCTTGCCTATGTTGACGTGGATTACAACGAAAAGCTTGAAGACATCGAGTGCCTTTCCACCTGCCCCATCCTCGTGCAGGTCAACGCCTTCGGCACGAAGGTCAAGGAGGTCAAAGCCCTGACCGACCAGAGCATTATCGTCAATTATGACCCGACAGCCGCCGTCGACAACAAAGACGACTGATACAAAAAGTTCCCGGAATTTTCCGGGAACTTTTTGTTATTTCATGGCTTTGACGGCTTCGTAGTCTTTGACGGTTTCCGCGTTCGGCGCGGGCGTCAGGAGCGAGGCGGTCACGATCGCGATGCAGCCGACAATGAACGCGGGCAGCAGCTCGTAGATGTCCCACAGCCCGCCGAGCGGACGCAGGGCGTATTTCCACAGGAAGACCGTTCCGCCGCCGAACAGCATTCCGGCAAGCGCGCCCCAGCGGTTCGTCCGCTTCCAGAAAAGGCTGAACAGCACCACCGGCCCGAACGCCGCACCGAAGCCCGCCCATGCAAACGAGACAATGGAGAACACGGAATCCTCCTCCCACGCCCAGATCGCGCTGATGATTGCAATAACGATGACTGTCAGCCGCGCGAGAATCATGGAAGTCTTTTCTTTCAGCTTGCAGCCGAAGACCTCCTGCACAAGATTCTGCGATACGGAGGACGCCGCGGCAAGAAGCTGCGAGTCCGAGGTTGACATCGTGCTTGCCAGAATACCGGAGAGGATAATGCCCGCGAGGATTGCGAAAAACGTACCGTGCTCGGCGAGCAGATCGGAAAGAATAATCAAAATGCGCTGACTTTCCGTGGAAACGGTCATTTCCGCGATCGCGCCGTTCTGCGTGACGGCATAGCCTACGATGCCGATGAAAATCGCCGCCGCCATTGAAATGACGACCCAGACCGTTCCGACGCGGCGGGAGGTCTTGAGCTTCTTCGGGTCTTTGATCGCCATGAAGCACAGGAGAATGTGCGGCATGCCGAAATAGCCCAGCCCCCAAGCCAGCGTGGAAAGAATGGTCAGGAAGCTGTAGGGCGTGGCGGTGCCGGTGGCAACGTCATAAGTCTGCGTCAAGCCGAGGTAGCCGGGCAGTGCCTTTGCGTTTTCAATGACTGCGCCCATGCCGCCCGCTGTGTGAACGCCGAACACGATCACGACCGCCAGCGCCGCCGTCATTACGATCGCCTGCAAAAAGTCCGTCACAGCGGAAGCGAGGAAGCCGCCGACCGAGGTATAAAACACGATGACGATCGCCGAAATCAGCATCGCCACGCGGTAATCGACGTCAAACAGGGTGGAAAAGAGCGTTCCGCAGGCGTTGAAGCCGGACGCCGTATACGGCACGAAGAAGACAATGATCATCAGCGCCGAGATGCCATTGAGCACCTGCTTGTTCTCATGAAAGCGCTTGCTGAAAAATTCCGGGATGGTGATGGCATTCAAATGCGAAGAATAGTTGCGGATGCGTTTGGCGACGATGAGCCAGTTGAGATAAGTGCCGACGCCAAGCCCGATCGCCGTCCACGTCGCCTCCGCCAGCCCCGCCAGCAACGCCACACCCGGCAGCCCCATCAGCAGCCACGAGGACATGTCCGAAGCCTCGGCGCTCATGGAGGTGATGAGCGGGCCTAAGCGTCGTCCGCCGAGGTAAAAATCATCGGACGATTTGTTCTTTTGGGAATAGAAGATGCCAATAAGCATCATGACGATCAAATAGACTGCGATCGTGATGACAACGGTGAGTGTGTGCATGAGAACCCTTCCTTTCTGTTGGGCATACTATAGCACATCGGAAAATAGACTGCAATACAGAACGCAGTATGGAACAAATTCCATACTGCGTTCAAAATTTTTATCAAAATATATTGATTTTCAACGAGATTTTCTCTAGACCGCAGTCTATACGTTTTTTCAGGCGAAAAATAAAAGAAAATTATTTTTTCACAATCTCGGACAGCAGCATTGGGAGGACTGTCTCGGCGTATTTCTTCAGGCTGTATTCTCCGTTGCAGATGCACCAGTCGTACATCAGCGACCGCTCGCACATGGCATAAAGCTTCGTGATCTCGTTGACGGAAAGGTCGCTGCGCAGCTCGCCGTTCGCCTGTCCCTCCGTGACGATGCGGCGCAGGAGGCGGTAATACAGGCGGTTGTGATCGAGCAGATGCTTTTCACCGCGGGTGATGAGCTGAGAGGAAAACAGGCGCGAAAGCAGGTCGAGCGACACCGTGTTCTCGATCACGGCAAACAGCTCGCGGTTGAGGAACAGCAACTTTTCCATCGCG
Source organism: uncultured Oscillospiraceae bacterium (assembly GCA_964425295.1). Lineage (GTDB taxonomy): Bacteria > Bacillota > Clostridia > Oscillospirales > Oscillospiraceae > JAZOXB01. Next base: position 5,848 of record CAYRMX010000045.1, read on the forward strand.
GACATTTCCGGTGTCAGGCTTGGGAGCAGCTCCTCATATTTTTCGTCAAAAAGAAACGAAAGCGAGCTCAAAAGCGCGTCTTTTCCCTCAAAATAGTGATAAAACGAGCCTTTTGACGTGCCGGATTCTTCCACGATCTCGTCGACCGTCGTGTTGTCATAGCCCTGTTCGTAAAACAGCCGCCACGCAGCCGAGACGATCTTCTTTTTGGTGTTGCGGCTCTTTTTCACTTGCATACGCGTTCCCCTATTCCGTCAGCATTTCCAGCGCCGCGCGGCACGCGGCGTCCCGATTTTCCTCACGCGAACCGTGCAGCAGCAGCTTCTCGCAGCGCACGCCCGCCCGGTCAGCGCAGGCGACATAGATCTCCCCGACGTTCGTATTCATCGGGTCGGCAGACGGGCCGGCGTTGCCGGTGATGCCGATGCCGAGGTCGGCGTTCAGCTTCTCCCGAACGCCCGCAGCCATCTGCCTCGCAACTTCTTCACAGACCGCACCCTGCGTTTGCAGCAGGTCGTGCGAAACGTCCAGAAGCGCTTCCTTGACGGCGTAGGCATAGGAGATCACGCCGCCGAGATAGACCGCCGACGCACCGGGGACGTCCGTCAGGTACTTCCCGAGCAGACCGCCGGTGCAGCTTTCCGCCGTAGCAAGCGTTTTTCCCTGTGCCGTCAGCACTTCAATGACGCGCCGCGCTTCATCCATGATAGCGCACCTTGACCAGCTCCGTGTTTTGCAGTGCCCGCTCGATCAGACCGTCAAAATCCAGCGACGCACAGGCGTGATCGACCTGCGCCTTGGTGGGCTTCGTCTTGGGGTGGCGGGGCGTGAAGACCGTGCAACAGTCCTCATACGGCAAAATGGACGTTTCCATCGTGCCGATCTTGCGGGCGATCGTGACGATCTCCTCCTTGTCCATGCCGATGAGCGGCTGAAAAATGGGCAGATCGACGCATGCCGCCGTCACCGCCATCGCCTCCATCGTCTGCGAAGCGACCTGACCGAGATTTTCGCCCGTCACAAGGCAGCCGCAACCGTGGTCGCGGGCAATGCGTTCGGAGATCATCATCATAAGGCGGCGCATGATGAGCGTGAAAAATTCCTCGGGGCAGTTGTCGCGGATGGCTTCCTGAATCTCAGTGAAGCCAACAATGTTGACCGTCATGCGCCCGCAGTAGCGGGTCATCAGGCGGGCAAGCTCCAGCACCTTGTCCTTGGCAAGCTCGCTGGTGTACGGATACGAGAAGAAATGGACGCATTCCAGCTCGACGCCGCGCTTGGCGATCATATAGCCCGCGACGGGAGAATCGATGCCGCCGGAAAGCAGCACCATCGCCCGTCCGCCAACGCCCGTGGGCAGACCGCCCGCGCCCGCGTCGGCAGGGCCGTGGATATAAGCAGCGTGGTCACGCACCTCGACATAGACGGTGTATTCCGGGTGGTGAACGTCAACCGTCAGCTCCGGGAACGCCTCTGCAATGCGCCCGCCGATCTCCTGCGAAAGCTGGATGGAGTTGAGCGGGAAGCGTTTGTCGGAGCGGCGGGATTCGACCTTGAACGACGCCGCCATGCGCAGATCGTCGCCGAGGTATTCCATCACCGTGGAAAAAATCGCGTCCAGCTCTTTTTCGCACGGGCGGCAGCGGCACAGGCTGACAACGCCGAAAACGGCGTGACAGGCGTCCCACGCGCCGTCGAGGTCGCAGGCATCGTTTTCCGGCTCGATATAGACCGTCGACTGGCGGATATAGACGCGGAATTCTCCAAACGGGCGCATGCGGCGGGTGATATTGGTCTTCAGACGGTTTTCAAACTGGAAGCGGTTGCCGCCTTTCAGGACGATCTCGCCCAGCTTGAGCAAAAACATTTCATTCATACTTGTTCCTCAATCCTGTGAAAGTTGATATGTGCGGTATTGAATCGCCTCGGCAAGGTGCGAGGGCTGAATTTCGGGGCTTCCGTCGAGGTCGGCGATCGTACGGGCGACCTTGCGGATGCGGTCATAGCTGCGGGCGGTCAGCCCGAGCGAGTCGAACGCCTGACGCATAAGCGCCGCGCAGGAATCGTCCAGCTCACAGTAGCGTTTCAGCTCCGCGGTCTGCATGTTGGCGTTGCAGCGGCATTTTCCGCCGGAAAAGCGGGTGTTCTGAATGCTGCGCGCCGCCTCGACGCGCTTCTTGATTTCGCTCGACGGTTCGGGGTCGGCGCGGGCGCGGAGCTGGTCGAAATTGAGCGCCGGCACTTCCACGATGATGTCAATGCGGTCGAGCAGCGGGCCGGAAATACGGGAAAGATAGCTGTTGACCGACGCGGGTGAGCACACGCAGCGCCCGGAGGGGTCGCCGTACCAGCCGCAGCGGCACGGATTCATCGCACACACAAGCTGAAAGCTGCTCGGAAAGGTCGAGCTTCCGCTTGCGCGGGAGATGGTCACCACCCCGTCTTCGAGCGGCTGACGCATGACTTCCAGCGTCTCCTTGCGGAACTCCGGCAGCTCGTCGAGAAAGAGAACTCCGCGGTGTGCCAGCGAGATCTCGCCAGGACGCGGGACTGTTCCACCACCCGTCAAGCCCGCTGCGGAGATCGTGTGGTGCGGCGAGCGGAACGGGCGATGCCGCACGAGCGGCGCTTCCGGCGTCAAAAGTCCCATGACCGAATGGATCTGCGTGACCTCCAGCGCTTCTTCGTGCGTCATGTCCGGCAAAATGGAGGGCAGGCGCTTGGTCAGCATGCTCTTGCCCGAGCCGGGCGGCCCGACCAGCAGCACATTATGCGAGCCGGCTGCGGCAATTTCCAGCGCGCGCTTGACATTCTCCTGCCCCTTGACATCGGCAAAGTCCGGGAGACTCCCGTCGCTGTCCTCCGGTTTCCACTCCGGTTCGGGCGGAATTTCCCGTTCCCCGCGCAGATGCGCAACGAGCTGCGGCACGTCCTTGACCGGTATGACGCGGAGCGCCCCGGCAAGTGTTGCCTCGCGGGCGTTTTCCGCCGGGACATAGAGCGTTTGAAAGCCCGCATTCTGCGCCGCGATCGCCATCGGCAGCACACCGCGCACCGGGCGGAGCTTCCCCTCCAGACTCAGCTCGCCGAGAAAGACGGACGGCTCTTTTGGCAAACGGCAAAGCTCCGTCGCCGCTAAAATGCCCAGCAAAATGGGAAGATCGTAAAGCGTGCCGGACTTTCGCGTGTCGGCGGGTGCAAGATTCAGGGTGATCCGGCTGACAGGAAACTTGAAGCCGCTGTTTTTGATCGCGGCACGAACCCGTTCGCGCGCCTCCTTGACCGCCGCATCCGGAAGACCGACCACATCAAAAGCGGGCAGACCGCCGGAAATGAAGCACTCCACCGAAACGGGATAACCGCTGACGCCGTTCAGCCCCAGCGAATCGACGCGACTGATCATGAGATCCCCCCTCACTTTTTTCTCCTTTTATCATACAGCATATCACACAAAATTACAATTCATTTTTCCGCCGACCGTTCATTTTGTAAATTTTTCGCGCAATTTCCACAAAATATGCCGATCGGTGCGTTTTTCTGATTTACAAAACGGGAAATCGGTGGTAGAATGACCTTGTGTGAGAATAAATACTTTCAGGAGGTATTCATTTTGGCAAGAAAACTCAAAACAATGGACGGCAATACCGCCGCCGCTCATGTCAGCTACGCTTTCACCGAAGTAGCGGGCATCTACCCCATCACTCCCTCCAGCCCGATGGCGGATAACGTCGACCAGTGGTCTGCGCAGGGGCGTGAGAACATCTTCGGCAACCGTGTCAAGGTCGTCGAGATGCAGTCCGAGGCAGGTGCCGCCGGCACGGTGCACGGCTCTCTTGCAGCCGGCGCGCTGACCACCACCTACACTGCTTCGCAGGGTCTTCTGCTCATGATCCCCAACATGTATAAGATCGCGGGCGAACTGCTCCCCGCCGTCTTCCATGTCTCGGCGCGTACCGTCGCGACGCATGCGCTGAACATCTTCGGCGACCATTCCGACGTCTATTCCTGCCGTCAGACCGGTTTCGCCATGCTCTGCGAGACCAACCCGCAGGAGGTCATGGATCTCTCCCCCGTCGCACATCTGGCTGCTATCGAGGGTCGCGTCCCGTTCATCAACTTCTTTGATGGCTTCCGCACCTCGCACGAGATCCAGAAGATTGCGATCTGGGACTATGCCGACCTCAAGGAAATGTGCAACATGGACGCCGTTGCCGCGTTCCGCAAGCACTCCCTGAACCCCGAGCGTCCCGCCATGCGCGGCTCGCACGAGAACGGCGACACCTTCTTCCAGCACCGCGAAGCGTGCAACAAGTACTACGA
>CAYRMX010000046.1:0-10105 GCA_964425295.1 uncultured Oscillospiraceae bacterium
CCGCTCCATCATGTGCGAAAACTGCTCCGGCACAAGCAGGAGCTGTCCGCTCCGCTTCTGCGACGCATTGCGCGCGACCTCGCCGAGCATGCGCGCGGTATTTTCTCTGCGGTCTGCGCAGAGCCAAAGTTGCAGCATGTTCCTCACCTCAAGTGTATTGTATCATATCTCGGTGGGAAATTACAAGCGTTCGCATCAGTCAAACCACGAAACAACCTTTTGCAACCATTCGAGCGTCTTGAAGCGGATGACATAGCGTTCCTCCCCGCCCGTTACCAAGGCGGATTCTGCGCCGCCATAGCCGCCGACCTCGGCGCACTGCCGCACGGCGTCGCTCGTTGCCGCCATGCACAGCGACGGGAAGACGACGCACCACCAATTTTTCCCCTTCGCCGCGCCGATGCTGACACGCAGGGCGGGATAGCGCCCCGCCGGGAGCGTGAAGGTGTCATAGCTGCGGGTGTCGAAGCGCTCCGTGCCGAGGCTGACACGCAGAGCATAGGCGCTGCCCTCCGCGCGCAGCACGTCCCGCGCCGCAGACTCGATCACGTCGAAATTTTCGCGCATGACCCGCTGCGCCTCATCGCTGTTTCGGCACTCTGCCGTCAGCGCGGAGACGGCTTGCAGCACCGCGTCACGCACGCGCAGCTTCTGCGCCTGATCCTCCTTGGAATCGGAATTGGCAACAACGTGCAGCCGTACCGTCTTCTCCGCCAGCGCCCGCTGCGTGAGCAGGCTGTCAGCGGCAAAGATGCCGAGCGCCGCGGAAAATACCAGAATCAGCCAAAGAAAAATCTTCAATTTCAAAGAAAAACACCGTCCATATGTAGATTTACCCACATTATAGACGGTGCTTTGTTCAATTATACATTCAAAGAAACGTTCCTTGCGATAAAGACCTGCGGATAGTTATCCTTGAGCATCGTGCAGGCGACGGCGGCATATTCAAACGAATCGAAAATGCCGAACACCGCCGAGCCGCTGCCAGTCATCTGCGCGCCGTAAGCACCGTAGGACATCATGACGGACTTGATATAATTCAGCTCCAGATGGTCTTCGAGCGCCACCGGTTCAAAGACATTGCAGAGGTTTTCGCCGATCTGCTGCAAGTCGCCGCGTTGCAGCGCCGCGCGCATGGCGGTCGTGTCCGGACGCTTGCCGATGGGCGCGGCGTCCAGCTTGGCATACAGCTCCGGCGTGGAGAAAGACGCCTCCGGCTTGCAGATCACATAGAACATCTCCGGCGCATCGGGAAGCGCGGTCAGGCGTTCTCCCCTGCCCTCCGCCAGCGCTGTGCCGCACAGGACGCAGAACGGCACATCCGAGCCAAGCTCCGCGCCCAGCTCGCACAGGGCGTAGACCGAGAGCGGATAGCCGCGGTGACGGTTGAGCGCGCGCAAGACGGCTGCGGCGTCCGCGCTGCCCCCGGCAAGCCCCGCCTGCGCGGGGATGCGCTTGGTAATGCGGATCTCCAAGCCCTCCGGCGCACCGCCAAAGCGGTCGAAAAACAGCTTTGCCGCGCGCCACGCAAGGTTCGTCTCATCGTGCGGAACGTCCTCGCGGTCGCAGACGAGCCGCCATGTGTTTCCGCTGTCGAGTTCCAGCTCCACGTCATCATGCAAAGAGACGGACTGCATGATCGAACTGAGGTCGTGATAGCCGTCGTCCCGTTTTTGCAGGACATCCAGCGTCAGATTCAATTTTGCAAAAGCACCTTCGGTGAGTATGGTCATTTGATCTTTCTGCCCTCCAGATAATAACGCTTTTCGCGGCTGTGACCCATTGAGAAGGTCTTACGCGGAAGAATTCCGTCGGCAATGACGCCGCGGAAGAGCTGACTTTTTTCCATCGCGGGCAGGAGGAAACCGATCGTCTCCGGCTGCTCGGACAGGGTGATGAGCGCATCGTCGTCGTGGATATAGTCGATGTTGCCGGGGTATTCGGCAAGATAGGCGTCAAGGAAGCCTTGCAGCACGCCGACGGCAAGCTCGCTTTTGGCGCGGTCGAGGAAGATCGTTCCCGATTCCTCGCCGATGTACCAGCGCACCTCGAAGCCGTCGGGCGCACAGGCGTCGGTACGCAGTGCTTCGAGCAGCTTCCACGGGTCGCAATGCGTGATGACACGGTGAATCGGCTCGAAGGCCTGCGCTTCGTCGTGGATGTTTTCCAGCTCGACGAGCGCATAGCGCGCGGGATGGTTGCTGAGATCGGCGTCGGGATTCTGCGCCTTGAGTTCTTCATAGCAGGACTTTGCCGTTGCGAGGGAATGGTTGCCGTCGCCGACGGCGAAGATCATCGGCACACCGCTCAAGCCCCGGTATTTTTCGCCGACACGGGCGGTATAGTCTGCAAGACGGGCGTTAAACGCATCGGCTTCCCCGCCGTCGACCAGCCAGCCGGCAATGCGGTTGCCGCCCTCCATCAACTCGAAATCATAGAGCTTGGTGAGCTTGTCCTTCTGCGCGGCGACCGGCTCGATGAGCACCTTTTCATGGTCGTCACACAGCATCAGGATATGCGGAAGCTCGATGGGCGCGTCGCGGCGCACGCGCATGCGCGGCGGGATCCGCTCGACGACCGTGCGCTCCGTGGCGCGGATTGCAGAGGTCGAGCCGGTGGAATAGTCATAGGCGTCGAGGTCGACCATGCCGATCAGTCCCTTGCGGACGCTGCCGTTTTCCAGCGTGCGTTCAACATAGACAAAGGCGTTTTTCAGTGTTTTGAAGACGTTATCTTTCAAATACTGCGCCATCGTCGCGTTGATGAGCTTGGTATGCTCGGCTTCCTTTTCCGTGCCAAGCTCGGCCTCCGGGAGGATGAGGTTGATGGTTGAGGGTGCTCCGGCGGCATTGGCGCGGACGCGCTCCCAATATGCCGGGTCGGACGTGAACTGGTCGCAGGCGATGACTGCCCACTTTTCCATTGACTGCACCTCGGGAAAGAGGATATCCGCAGGTTGGAATACATTCATGATTTCATCCGCCTTTCGTTTCGTAAATCGATAGTTTCATTATAGCTTAAAAAAGCGATTTTGCATAGACTGAGATTTCTTGTCTTTTTTGACAAAAATCGGAACGATTTTTGCGTATACTGCCCAAAAATTCCGTCCATACTAGCAGCAGCACAAAAACAGGAGGGAAACACATGGACACACTCGCACTGATTCTGAGCATCATCGGGTCGCTGAACTGGGGCCTGGTCGGCATTTTCCGCTTTGACCTCGTTGCCTGGCTGTTCGGCGGGCAGACTACCCTGCTCAGCCGTATCATCTACACCGTCATCGGGCTCGCCGGTCTTTGGTGCATTTCGCTGCTTTTCCGTAGGCAGGCACTCAGCTCCGAAAACGGGGATATGTAAAAATCGGGAGCATAGCTCCCGATTTTTTATTTGGTCAATGACTCCAGACGGGCAATGTATGTGCCGGAGGAAATCATCATCGGATAATTCAAAATGATACAGTCATCGACGTTGTGCTCTCCGGCAAACGCCGCCAAGTCCAGGCTCGGCGCGCCGTCGTGGTTGAATTCGCGGGGGTCGATGACGAAGATCTTGCTGTAATGGCTCGTCAGCCACGGTGCAAAAGCATTGCCGTAGGATTCCTTGATGAGGATGCAGACCGGACCTTCCACGTCCGTCTCGATGACCGTGACGGGGTGGTCGCCGCCGAGATAGCAGAGGTACTTATTGCCGACGTCGGAGCCGATATAGCTGATGCAACCGATCGGATATTCCACGCTCAACGTCGCGTCCTGATAATAACTCGTCCCGGTGTCGACAAAGGGGCGGTAATAATAGAGTGTGTCGGGGTTGTTGCGCAGCACCGAGCTGTTGGCATAGCCGGAGAAGAACGTGTACATCGAGCCGACGAAGTTGTCGTGCTGTCCCTGCTCGAACTTGCTCAGCGGCTCGGCGGTGAAGCCCGCCTTTTCGCAGAACGCGGTGTAGGCATAATAAGCACCGAGCTGCGTCCAGTGGTGGTCGGTACGGAAGTAGATATACTCGTCGGTATGCGCCGCGAGCTTGCTGTAAGCGTCGACGGTGAGGACGTTCTTGCCCATATTCTCATAGCCAAAGGCGATCATCTTGCTCTGCGAGGAGTTTCCGGTGTGGTAGTCCTTGGTCGTGTAGAACTCCGCGGCGTTCGGCACGAGCATGCTGAACGTGCGCACGCCGCTGCCGAGGGAATCGGCGATCGACGTGATGGCGGCGGAGTATTCCTCGATCAGGTCATAGTCGGCGTAGGGCACTTCGATGGCGCGCGTGCCGATCAAAAGCGCCGAGCCGAGGTTCTGCACGTCCTCGATCTGTTCGTCCGACGGCTCATTGCGCTCCGTCGCCTCGGTCGCTTCGGTCGGTTGGTCGGACGGGCTTTCCGAACCGTTCGGCGCAGCGGATGAAGCATCCGTGGGCGACGGCTTCGGAGGATCGGTCGGCGTGGGTGTCCCCGGCTGTTGGAGGGACGCGCCGTGCTGCGCGGCGGAATTTCCGACCTGCACAATCAGAGACACCTCGTCCTCGCCGGACAAGCCGGAGAATTTATAGAAGCTGTTGAGCTTGGTGTTGGCGTTTTTCAGGCTCTCCGTCTGCGGAAAGCCCTCAGAAAAGTAGGACTGACGCCCCGTGCCGTAGCTGCCGTCGAACAGCCCACCGAGGGTCAGGGACGGCTTTTTCGCCTCCTCGTCCATGTTGAACATCGCATAAAAGCCGATGCACAGCAGCAGGACGACCAGCGTTGCGGATAAAATTGCATAAATCTTTTTCATGATGTTTCTCCAATCAGAACGAAGCGTAAAGTGACGGTTTGCTTGCCGCACTGACCAGCGACGCCGTGCAGAAATAGAGCAGAACGAGCGCAAAGATCAGCATTCCGGCGGCGTAGATGCACTGACGAAGCGTGATGCGGTCATCTTTCTCGCCGCGCAGAAAGAGGTTGCTCCACAGGAAGCCGAGCATGCGCGGAAGTGCCGTCGAACCGACGATGCAAAGCAGGATGAGGGGGAGCGAATTCTTCAGAATGACGCCGACCGAGGCGCTCCAGAACGCGCCCTTGCCGAACATGCGGGCAAAGGTGTCGCCCAGCACGCCCATGTCCTCGTTGGCAAAGAGCACCCAGCCGAGCAGGACGAAGAACATCGTGATAAGCGTGCGCGCAAGGTTCGGAAGTCGTTCCAGACGGTCGAGGAGCTGTTTTTCCGTCGAAAGCAGAAGGAAGAAATACAGTCCCCAGAGCAGATAGTTCCATTTTGCGCCGTGCCACAGCCCCGTCAGCGCCCAGACCGCCAGCAGATTGAGGATCTGCCGCGTTTTGCCCTTGCGGTTGCCGCCGAGCGGGATGTAAACATAGTCGCGGAAGAAGCTGCCGAGGGTCATGTGCCAGCGACGCCAGAACTCCGTGATCGAGCGGGAGGTATACGGCAGGTCGAAGTTTTCGGGATAGCGGAAGCCGAAGATGCGCCCGAGCGCGATCGCCATATCCGTGCAGCCGGAAAATTCGAAATAGATATAGAACATGAACATCAGCGCGCCCAGCCATGCCGCAGCGCCGGTTTTTTCCGTGACGAGCTGGGCATAGACGTTGTAGGCATAGTCCGCGATCAGCACTTTTTTCGCCAGACCGACGGCAAAGCGCACGATCCCCTGAAACACCGCTCTCGGATTGCTGCGGCGGCGGTCGAGCTGACGGTCGATCTGCTCATAGCGCACGATCGGTCCCATCGGCATTTTCGGGAACATGGAAACATAGAGCAGCAGCTTGGAAAAAGACCGCGCCGGATCGCACTTGCCGCGGAACACATCCACCTGATAGGAAATCAACTGGAACGTATAGAACGAAATACCGATCGGGGCGATCAGCTTCAGGGCATTCCCGCCGTCGGCGGCGGTGATGCCGAAGATGCCGAGGACGAAGTTGAGGTATTTACACAGGAACAGGACGCCGATGTTCAGCGCAATCGGGAGAACGAGCGTGCTGCGCCGTTCGGAGTCAACGCGCCACGAAAGCGAATAGTTGACATAGGCCGTCAGGAGCAGCAGCGGGATATAATACGGCTGCGCCATCGCATAAAGCAGCAGACTCGCAACGATCAGCGTCATGTTTTTCTTGTGCATATCCGGCAGCAGGAAATAGACGGCGAGCGTCAGCGGCAGGAATAAATATATAAAGTATAAGCTGGAGAATTCCATTGTACATCTCTCCTCTTGAAAACGAGAAAGTCGCTCCGCAGACAGCGATAGCATTATCACTTTAGCACAGAAAGCGCCGTATTTCAACAACAAATTTACATAATACTAAACTTATTTTAACTCTGACCGTCTTGTTTCGCGTGTGATGACACCGCTGAGAAGCACGAGCGCCAGCAGATTCGGCAAGCCCATCAGCGCATTGAGGATGTCCGCCATCTCCCATGCGGCGCTGACGCTCAGATAAGGTCCGACCGCGATTGCCAGAAGATAGCCGCAGCGGTAAAGAAGCACCGTTTTCCGCCGCCTGCCCACGAGATAGGATAGGCAGTTTTCGGCATAAAAATTCCAGCCGAGGATGGTCGCAAAGCCGAAAAAACTCAGGCAAACCATCAGCACGAACGATGACAGGCTCTCGCTCCACGGAAGCGCCACGCGCCACGCATAGTCCGTGATCGCGCCGCCCTCGAGCGGCATGCTCCACGCTCCGCTCACGACGAGCGACAGCCCGGTGATCGTGCAGATGACGATGGTATCGATAAATGTGCCGGTCATCGTGACCAAGCCCTGCCGCACGGGGTCGCGGGAATTGGACGCCGCCGCCGCGATTGGCGACGAGCCAAGCCCCGCTTCGTTGGTGAACACACCTCTGCCGATTCCCATGCGCAGCGCAGCCCTCAGAGAGACTCCCGCCGCGCCGCCGAGCGCCGCCCGCGGAGAAAATGCGCTGCGGACGATCAGGACGATCGCCGCGGGAATGCGCTCTGCCGTACACACGAGCAGTACCGCCGAAAAGAGCAGATACGCCGCCGACATGAGCGGCACGAGCGTTTCACACACGCGCGCAATACGCTTCACACCGCCGATGAGCACGAGCGCCGAGGCAATCGTCACAACCGCGCCGCAGACGACCGTCGCCACGGAATACGTCCGCCCGCCCAGCGTGAACGCCGGCGGCGAGGAGAAAAAGGCGTCGACCGCCGCGGTAATGCTGTTGACCTGTGTGACCGTCCCGACACCGAGGATGCCGACGCCCGCGCCGATCGCGGCAAACAGCTTCGCCAACCATTTCCACTTTTTTCCAAGTCCCTGCTCAATATAGCAATACGGCCCGCCGAACCAGCCGTCTTGCCGCCGCCGACGATATTTTACGGCCAGAAAGCCCTCGGCATACTGGGTCGCCATGCCGAACACCGCCGCCAGCAGCATCCAGAACAGTGCCCCCGGCCCGCCCGCCGCCAGCGCGGTCGCCACGCCGACAATGTTGCCCGTGCCGATGGTCGCCGCGAGCGCAGTGCACAGGGCGGCATAGGGCGAAATGCCGCTCCCCTCCTCCTGCGTGCGGATCAGGCGCAGCGCCGTCCCCAGCCGCCGAAGCTGGATACCGCGCAAACGAACGGTGAAAAACACCCCGACGCCGACAAATAGTCCCATCATCGGCCAGCCCCAAACAAATGTCCCCGCCTGCGTCCAGAATTCATCCATCGCCGCACTCCCCCATTCCCTTCGAGCATATGCCGCCAACGCGCAAAAAAGCACCGCTGCAATCACAGCGGTGCTCGGATTCAGATATCGCGTCTGCCCTCCAAAGCGCGCAGGAGCGTCACTTCGTCGGCATATTCGAGCTGACTGCCCACGGGGATGCCGTAGGCGAGGCGCGTCACGCGCACCTCCATCGGGCGGAGCAGGCGGGAAATGTACATTGCCGTCGCTTCGCCCTCCGTGTCGGGGTTGGTCGCCATGATGACCTCGCGGACGTCGCCTTTCCCCACGCGCGTCAGAAGCTCACGGATGCGGATATCATCCGGGCCGACATGGTTGAGCGGCGAAATAACACCGTGCAGCACATGGTAGACCCCGGAGAATTCCCGCGCGCGCTCCATCGCGATGACGTCCTTCGGGTCGGCAACGACGCAGATGACGCCATGGTCGCGTCCTTCGTCGTCACAGATCGGGCAGATGTCGCGGTCGGTGAGGTTCTGGCACATCGGGCACAGATGAACCGACGCCTTTGCTTCGGTGATTGCGTCGGCAAATTCCTGTGCCTCCTCCGCCGTCAGGCTCAGAAGATGAAACGCCAGACGCTGCGCCGTTTTGCCGCCGATGCCCGGCAGCTTGGCAAACTGTTCCGTCAGCCGCTCCAGCGCGGCAGGAAAATACCGCATCAGAACAGACCGCCGAGATTCATGCCGCCGGTCAGACGGGAAAGGTTCTGCGTCGCCTCCGTCTCCGCCTTGCGCATCGCTTCATTGACTGCGCCGACGATCATGTCCTGAAGCATTTCGACGTCTTCGGGGTCAACCGCCTCGGGATCGATGCTCAGGGAGAGAACCTCGTGCTTGCCGTTGACGACCGCCTTGACGACGCCGCCGCCGACGGTCGCCTCATACTCCTTGGCTTCCATCTCCTCCTGCATTTTCAGCATGTCCTGCTGCATTTTCTGCGCCTGCTTGATCATGTTCATGTTCATACCGCCGCCCATACCGCCGCGGAATCCGCCTTTTGCCATAATGCTTCTCCTTTTATTTGAAATCTACAAGCTCCGGATGCTCCTGCGCAAAGCCGAGCAGCCGGTCAAATCCACCGGAATTCTGCGCCGTCTGTCCGGCGCGCACCGGTTTTACCGTCAGTTTCCGTCCGACGAGCGCGGACGCGCTCTCCGCGACCGTTTGCAGCGTCGTCGGTTGGTCTATAATCTTCAAGGTGAAATCGTCCCGCGTTTCCAAAAACAGGACGTCGCCGCGGAGCGAGCCGTGCACGGGCGCGTTTTCGCCGTGCGAGAACATGCCCAGCGCGGGCGGGCGGAGCGACGTGCGCAGCCGCTCGACCAACTTCGCCCAGAAGCCGTCCGGCGCGGGCGCGGGCGGCGCTTCCTCCATCGGGGGATCGGGCGGAAGCTCAATCGGCGGTTCTTCATCCCAAGGAGGACGCTCCTCCGGTTCCTCCGCAGCCTGCGGAGCGGGTGCGGTGACCGTGAACACGCCGCCGGCAAGCTTGTCCTCCAAACGGCTCAAGCGGGCATTGAGCGCCTGCGCATCCAGCTCCGCCTCCGGCTCACACAGCCGAATGAGCGCCAGTTCCGCGTCAATGCGGCGGTTGGCACTGGTGCTGAAGCCCGCTGCGGCGTCGCGGAGGATGCCCGTGATGCGCAGCAGCTCTCCCGCGCCGAAAACCGAAAGCAGCGCTTTCAGCTCCTTTTCCGTGCAGATGCCGGAGATCATGTTGATTCCCTGCTCCGGCGCGGTGCGCAGCACCAGCAGGTCGCGGGCAACGGCGCAAAGCTCGTCGAGCATTGCCGCAAGGTCTTTGCCCTCGGCATACTGCGCGTTGAAGATGGACAGGGTCTTTGCCGTGTCGTGCGCGCCGATGCACTGCATCAGCTCCGCCGTTTTCCGCGTGCCGGCAAGTCCGAGGGTCTTGCAGACCTGCTCGGTCGTGACCGCACCGCTTGCCGCCGAGGCGCATTGATCGAGCAGACTGATCGCGTCGCGCATGCCGCCGTCGGCAAGCCGCGCAAGAAACGCCGCGGCGTCCGTGTCAAGGTCGATGTGCTCCTGATAGGCGATATAATTCAGCCGGTCGACGATGTCCTCCGGCAGCAGTCTGCGGAAGGAAAAGCGCTGACAACGCGAAAGGATGGTCGCCGGGACTTTGTGCAGCTCGGTCGTTGCCAGAATGAACAGCAGGTGCTCCGGCGGCTCTTCGATAATCTTGAGCAGCGCATTGAACGCGCTGATGGAAAGCATGTGCACCTCATCGATGATGTACACGCGCATTTTGACCTCGGCGGGAGTGTAGACCGCGTCGTCACGCAGGGCGCGGACGTTGTCAACACCGTTGTTGGACGCCGCGTCGATCTCCAGCACGTCCAACCACGCGCCGGAATCGATGCTCCGGCAGGCGGCGCAGCAGTTGCAGGGGTTGC
>CAYRMX010000047.1:0-10054 GCA_964425295.1 uncultured Oscillospiraceae bacterium
CCCAAGCATAAAGCAAAATAAAACACAGGGCGTCTTCCGACCGGAAGACGCCCTGCTTTTGTATCATTCAACGGACGCAGCATGCCTCATCCGCGCGGCAGTATCATAACGGGAAATGCTGCAAATAGCGAACTGCCACGGCGGAGGCATGTCTCCGCCCTGCAAGCGTCATTCGATCGTTCCGGCTGTGCACCTGTAGGGCGGTGTGTCCTACAGAACGTCTATCGATGGTGTATTTGTAGGGGACGATGCCACATCGTCCCGCAACCTGCGCCGCAGCGCAAAATCCAAATCGTCGGCGCAGCCGACACCGCAACTATTCACTATTCACTCACTGTACATGCGGCGGGGACATACCGCCGTACAAAGATTTTTCGGCGCAAAACGGAAATAAAAAACCGCGTGGGAGCCCTACACTTCACCCACGCGGCGGAAACGCAAATAAGAGATCAGAGACGGATACGGCCGCCGATCAGTCTGCCGGTTGCGGCAAGACGCTCTGCGTCGCGTCCTCTCGGCTCAAGCACGCCGTGCGCGCCGAGCACCATCAGGATGGCAAGATAAGTATCCCAGCCGAGCGGAGCAGCGCCACGCTCCATTTCGGAAATCTTCTGGCGGCTCTTACCGACGGCGTCGCCAAGCTCAGCCTGCGACATACGCATTTTCTTCCGATATGCCGGGAGATCCTGCACCAAGGAATCGATCAGTTCTTTTTGCTGTTCAGTCTGTACGAATTGCGGCATTGGTTGTTCCCTGCTTTCTTTTTTATTTGGATCTGCAAATTAACACGTCGGCCGGCATGGCTTCCTGCAAAAGCACGCGCTGCAAGCTCTAGCATCCAATCGATAGTATACCATGCAAATTCTGTTTTGTAAACAGTATTCACGAAAAATTTATGAAAAAATTGTAACATTTCAGGAATATGCGCCCTCTCGGACTCGAAAAAGTCAGAAAAACATCTTTTGAAAGCAATGAAATAGTGAAACCACAGTTTTACGCGCCGAAAAAACACCTCGATATTTTTCGCGATATGGATGAATATTCACCGCGATCGATATTTACACTCCACTGCGTTTCCCGATTTTCGGAATAAATCCCGTAAAGCGTCTTTTTTGTCTCCGCGTCAGAAGCGTCCTGACGCGGCAGAGAAGTGTCGGCTGAAATGCCGTTCAGAGGTTGCTCGCCTTGCGCCCGCTGCCCGCGCGAAGGAAATTGCCGACGTTCGTCAGGCACATCAGCAGCGTCACGAGGAACGCCCCCGGAATGAGCACCATCCACCACGCCCCCGTGAGCATCGCTTTTTCTGCGAGGGAAAGCATGCTGCCCCACGAGATCGTCTCCAGCGGGAGCCCCATGCCCATGAAGCTGAGGGTGGATTCGGCGGCGATGGCGGTGCGGACGTTCATGACGACCATGAACATGATCGACGCGACAAAATTCGGTGCAAAATGCCGCCGCAGCACATGAAAAAAGCCGCCGCCCATGCAGCGTGAGGCAATGACGTATTCATTTTGGCGGAGCTGACGCACCTCGGTGCGGATGACCTTCGCCATCGTGCACCAGCCTGTCACGCCCAGCACGACCGAGATGGACAGCACGCTCGCCGTCCCGAGGATCGCCTGCAAAAACAGGACGGTCAGAAGGCTCGGCACGCTGAGCAACAGCTCCGTCAGGCGCATGAGCAGTCGGTCGAGCCACGCGGGGGCGACGCCGCTGATCGTGCCGTAAAGCACGGCGATCAGCGTGGAGATCGCGGTGGACAGGAAACCGATGGTGAGTGAGCTGCGCCCGCCGTACCAAATGCAGGCGAAAATATCGCGTCCGAGGGGGTCTGTGCCGAACAGGAACTCCCCGTCCGGCGGGCAGTTGCAGTGCGCAAGATCGAGGTATTTCGGGTCTTTTGTCGTGATCGCTCCGGCAAACAGACAGCCCAGAATCAGCACGGAAAGCAGTCCCGACGAAACGATCGGCGGACGCCTGCGACGCAGCCGTCGTGCCGTCACGGGCGGCGTCGGGCGGATGCCGACAAGCGTGAACAATTCGTTGTCTTTCACAGCGCCGACACCTCCGAATGCTCCCGAATGCGCGGGTCGAGCCGACCGTTGACGCTCCGCGCGAGCAGATTGCAGAAGATCACGAGCGCGCCCGTCATCATGCACAGCAGCATCAGCAGATTATAGTCCGCGCAGCGCGCGCTCTCATACGACAGCGTGCCGATGCCGGGATAGCCGAAGACCGTCTCGACGATGTATGTCCCGCCGAGCACATGCGGCACAGACACTGCCATCAGGCTGATATACGCCGGAAGCGCATTGCGCAGACAATGGCGCAGAAGAAGCTGCCGCTTCGTCAGTCCCTTGACGCGTCCGAGCAGCACATAATCCGCCCGCACCTCCTCCAAGAGGCGGTTGCGGAGCATATAGGCATAGTACCACACATGCCCCAAAAGTCCCGCAAGCAGCGGAAGCAGCAGATGCGACGCGCGGTCGAAAATGTCCCCCTCCCTGCCGACGCAGTAAGCCCCGCTTCCGGGAAGCCAACGCAGGCAGACGCTGAAGACGAAAATGAGCACCAGCGACAGCCAGAATTCGGGAATGCAGCTCAAAAGCGTTCCCGCGCGGCACAGAAAGCGGTCAAGCACGCTGTCTTCAAAACGGGCGCACAGGACGCCCAGCGCGAGCGCCCCGACAAAGGTGAGCGCAAAGCCCAGCCCACCAAGGAGCAGAGTGTTTCCGATCCGTTGGGCAATGACCTTCGTCACATCCTGCCGATAGCGGTAGGAAATGCCGAAATCGCCGCGCAGCGCGTTTTGCAGCCAGCGGAAATATTGCGTCGGAAGCGGAGCGTTCAGACCAAGCCGCTCCCGCGCCGCGTCCTTTTCCGTCGGGCTCATTTTTTCCGTTCGTTCGCCGTAATACGCCTGAAGCGGGTCGGCGGGCGTCAGCCGTGACAGGCAGAAGACGAGCATCGACAAGATCAGTACGCTCAAAATAAAGATCAGCAGCGTTTTTCCCAAGCGAAAAGCGCGCATGTTCATCCCTCCAAAACAAAATGCTCCGCCGCGACCTCCGTCATCGTCCCGCCGGGCGGGAACGTCTCGGCGTCGAACACAGCGCGCACGCGCTGCCGCTCGGCGATCGGGTCGGGAATCGGAATGGCGGAAAGCAGGGCGCGGGTATACGGATGGCGCGCGTCGGCAAACAGCGTCTCCGACGGTGCAAGCTCCACCAGCCGCCCGCGATACATCACGCCGATGCGGTCACACAGGTAGCGCACCATTGAAAGATCGTGCGCAATGAACAAAATGGAAAACCCGTGTTCCTGCCGCAGATGGCGGAAAAGGTTGATGATCTGTGCCTGAATGGACACGTCCAGCGAGGCGACCGGCTCGTCGGCGACGAGCAGCTTCGGCTCCATTGAAAGTGCCCGCGCGATCGCCACCCGCTGCCGCTGCCCACCGGACAGTTCCGCCGGGTACTTGTCCAGATACAGCTTCTCCATGCCGACATAGCGGAGTTGGAACTCCGCCTCGGCGCGCAGACTGCCGCGCGGCGGCTCGATGTCGTGAATCGCCATTGGCTCTGCAATGATCTGCGCGACCGTCATGCGCGGATTCAGGCTCGACGCGGAGTCCTGAAAAATGATCTGCCGCTCCGCCTGCAAACGGCGGCGCTCGGCGCGGTCGAGCCGCCCGTTGACGTCGATGCCGTCATAAAGAACGCGTCCCGCCGTCGGGGTGTAAACGCCCATAATGCAGCGCGCCGCAGTCGACTTCCCGCAGCCCGACTCTCCGACCAGCCCGAAGATCTCCCCGCGTCGCAGCGAAAAGGAGAGGTCGTCGAGCGCGCGCACAACGGTGTGTCGGTTCGGGCGGAACGTGTGCGTCAGGTGCTGCACATCCAGCAGTATTTCATTCATGCAGTCCACCTCCCGCCGGGCGTGCAAGCTTCGGCGCTCTGGGGTCGAGCAGCCACGTTGCGGCATAGTGCGTGTCGCTGATGCGGAACATCGGCGGCGCTTTTTCGTAATCGATCGCCAGCGCATATTCGTTGCGGCACGCAAAGGCGTCGCCCCGCGGCGGGTCGATCAGCGTCGGTGGCATGCCGGGGATGGTATAAAGCGGGTGCTCCCGATCGGCAAGCGCCGGAAGCGAGCGCAGCAGTCCCCATGTGTACGGATGGCGCGGGTCGTGATAGATTTCCTCTGCCGTGCCGACCTCCACGATCCGCCCGGCATACATGATCGCCACGCGGTCGGCGGCGCGCGCCACGACGCCGAGATCGTGCGAAACCAGAATCGTCGCCGTGTTCTGCGTGCGCTGGATGTCGCGCAGCAGATCCAAAATCTGCGCCTGAACGGTCACGTCGAGCGAGGTCGTCGGCTCGTCGGCAAGCAGGATTTTCGGGCTGCCCGCCAGCGCGATCGCCATGACGGCGCGCTGCCGCATGCCGCCGGAAAAGCTGTGCGGATAGAGCTTCGCACGCTCCGGCGCAATGCCCACGAGCGTCAGCAGTTCCGCCACGCGCCGCTCGACCTCCGCTTTCGGAAGCCGCCGCGCATGCGCCCGCACTGCCTCGGCAAGCTGCTTGCCGACCGTCATTGTCGGGTCGAGCGCGGTCATCGGGTCTTGCAGGATCATCGAAAAGAGCTTCCCGCGCAGACGGCACATCTCCCGCTCGGAAAAATCGGTGATGTCCGCGCCGTCGGCGTAAATCGTGCCGCCCGTGATCGACGCATTTTTCGGAAGCAGCTTCATGATCGCGCGGCAAAGCATGCTCTTTCCGCAGCCGGACTCGCCCACAACGGCAAGCACCTCGCCGCGCTCCAGCGACAGGCTCACGTTCCGCACCGCTTCGACCGTACCGGCGGCGGTTTCGATGTGTACCGTCAAATCATCAAGTCTCAGCACTTCCGACATGGAATTCCTCCGTTCATTCATTCAGCGTCCATTCGCAGACATTCCAGAAAATACCGACGCCGTGATGTCCGAGCACGGTGTCCGCGGCGATCCCGCCGATGCGGTCGTCTGCAACATAGAGCGCGTCAAGATAGCAGAAAAAGGTGTAAGCCGGGGCGTCGGCAAGCGCGCGCTGGAAGCCTGCATATGCCTCGGCGCGGGCGGCAGGGTCGTCCGTCTGCCGTGCCTCGGTCAGGTAGCGGTCGACCGACTCGTTAGAATAGCCGGAATAGTTTGCGCCCTTGCCCGTGCCGAAGACCTTGTAGGTGTGGTCGTCGGCGTCAAACGGCGAGCCCCAGCCGATGATACAGCATTCCTGATTGCCCCAGTCGATGCCCGCAGCGGGCACTTCCGCCCGCACGTCCAGCCCGACCGCCTGCAACTGCTGCGCGGCGATCTGCGCCATGTCGATGCGCACCTGATCGCCGATCGAGGCGTTGATCGTAAAGCCGATGCGCTCGCCGTTTCTGCACCAGTAGCCCTCGGCGTCCTGTTCACAGCCGGCTTTTTGCAGCAGCTCCGCCGTCTTTTCCGGGTCGTAGTCATAACGCTCGACGTCGGCACAGTTGTAGACATTGTGCTGCAAGGGGCTGTACGCCACCTCGCCGCAGCCGAGGAGCACCGCGTCGAGCATCGCCTGACGGTCGATGGCGTAGCCGATGGCGGGGATGAGATCGGCGTTTTCCTGCCAATAGGGGTTGTTGAAGTTATATAAGATACCGCGATAGTCCGAGGTGGTCATGTCATAGACCGTGACGCCCTGCATGTTGCGGAAAGAATCGGCGTCCTTGGGCGTGACCTGCGCCAGATCCAGCTCCCCGGAGCGAAGCTGAAGCGCGCGGGCGTTGTCGTCGGTGACGATCTTGAAGATGATCGTGTCGATCTTTGCCGCGCCGACAAAATACGACTCGTTTTTCACCAGCGTGATCGATTGCCCTGCGTCCCAGCGCTCAAGCTTGTAAGGGCCCGTGCCGACCGGCGCACGGAAAAAGTCGGAGGTCTGCCAGTCCTCGCCCTCGAGCAGGTGCTTCGGAAGCACCGCCATCGTCATATAATCCAGAAACGCCGTGTTGACCGCGGAAAGGCGGAACGCGACGGTCGTCTCGTCAAGCACGGTGATCTCCGCCACGTCCTCGTAGTTCGGAGCGTTTTCCGAAGCGTTTTCGGGATTCATGATCGCCTCAAAGGTGAATTTCACGTCCTCGGCGTTAAACGGCGCGCCGTCGTGCCATGTGACACCCTCGACAAGATAAAAGGTGTAGGTCATCGTCTCGGCGTCATATTCCCAGCGCTCGGCAAGGCGCGGGACGACGTTCCCCTCGCCGTCGTGATCGGTCAGGCCGTCAAAGAGCAGAGCGTTGATCTCGCAGTGTTCGTCCATCGCAGGGTTGATGCGGGTATAATCACCGCTGCCGTAAACCAGCGCAGCGGCGGTGTTTTCTCCGGCGCATGCCGCAAGTGACAGGCTCAGTGCCAGCGTCGCCAGCAGGCAGATCGTTCGTTTCCAATGCTTCATGGGTTACCTCTTTCTTTCGGGGACAAAACACCCCCGACCGGCTCGTGAAACTGCCGCCGATGGCGGCTCGCCTTGATTAGGATACCAAAGCGCGTAAGGCTTCACAAGCCCGTCGGGGGGATATTTTTTGAAATTCGACGCTTTATTCGCCGTCTTTTTTGAGAAACACGCTCTCATGCGCCGCGGAGGGCGCTCCGTATGCGGCGGAAGAACGCGCCGACACCTCGCGCACCTGCGCAAGGGGAAGGTCTTTCGCGCGGGCAATGGCGGCAAGGTCTTCGTATTCGTACTTTTCACGACAGACACCGCAGCCCTCGGAAATTTTCTTCCGCACCGTTCCGAGAGGCGTTTCGACCGTCTGCGTCCGCCGCGTCAGCGTTACGCGGCGCTGCTCGCTCTCGCGCACGCCGAGGGTCGTCGTGTGGCGGAAGATGAGCACCAAAAGTGCTTCCCGCTGTGCTTCGCGGCACAATACGCACAGCATCGTACCGGGGCGCGACTTTTTCATGCCGATCGGCACGGTGAAGACATCCAGTGCCCCGCCCTCCATCAGCCGTTCGGCGGCAAAGGCAATGTCCTCGGCGGTCATGTCGTCGAGATTGCAACGCAGCTCCAGCACCGTTTCCCCTGCCGTCTCGCCGAGCACGGCGCGCACGCAGTTTGCCATCGGGAAGTCCTTTTTGCCCATGCCGTAGCCGATCGCCGTCGGGGTGAGGGGCGGCATTTCGCCAAATCGGTTGACATAATATTTCAACAGTGCTGCGCCGGTCGGCGTACACAGCTCTCCCCGGCACTCGCCGCCGTAGACGGGAACGCCGCGTAGCAGCTCCGCCGTGGCGGGCGCGGGGACGGGCAGAATGCCATGCGCGCAGCGAACCTGCCCGCAGCCGACGTGTACCGCCGAGGCAAGCACCCGCTCCGGCGCAAGCTTTTCCATCAGCAGGCAGACCGCCGTGACATCCGCAAGAGCGTCGAGCGTGCCGACCTCGTGGAAGTGGATGTCCGTCACGGGGACGCCGTGAACGCGGCTCTCCGCTTCGGCGATCAGTCCGTAGACCGCGCGCACGTCGTGCTTCACCCGCTCGGGCACGCGCAGCTCGGAAACAAGCCGGTCGATCTCGTGCATGCCGCGGTGGGCATGGTGCGCCGCGTGGTGATCGTCGCCCTCCTCATGTCCGTGGACGCGCACGGTGACATGCGTGCCGAGGACGCCGCATTTCGTGCTCGGTTCGGCAGAAAAGACCACACCCGGCAGCCCGACGGCATTCAATTCGGCAAGCACAGCTTTCCGTTCCGGGAACAGTTCCAGCAGCGCCGCCGTGAGCATATCGCCCGCTGCGCCCATCGCGCAGTCAAAATAGAGTGTTTTCATCGCTTTTCTCCCATATGGTTGATGCGGCTGGCGAGGAAGCCCGCGCCGAAGCCGTTGTCGATGTTGACCACGGACACGCCGCTTGCGCAGGAGTTGAGCATGGACAGCAGCGCCGCCACACCGCCGAACGATGCGCCATAGCCCACGCTCGTCGGCACGGCGATCACCGGGCAGTCGACCAGTCCGCCGACGACGCTGGCAAGCGCCCCCTCCATCCCCGCGATGGCGATGACGACCGAGGCGTTCATCAGCTCGTCCATGTGCGCAAGCAGTCGGTGCAGTCCCGCCACGCCGACGTCATACAGGCGAAGCACCTCGTTGCCGTGAACCTGCGCGGTGAGCGCCGCTTCCTCGGCGACGGGGATGTCGGACGTGCCGCCCGTAACGACGGCGACCGTTCCCATGCCGTCCGGCGCGGGAATTTCTCCGAAAATGCCGACGCGGGCGTCTGCATGATAATCGATCGGATGCGTTTCGGACAGCGCGGCGGCAGCTTCGGCGGACAGGCGGGTGATGAGCACGGTTTTCTGCCCGTTTTTCCGCATGACGTCCAGAATTCCGGCGATCTGCGCCGGCGTTTTCCCTGCGCCGTAGATGACCTCCGCCGCGCCCTGCCGCAGACGGCGGTGCAGGTCGACCTTGGCAAAGCCGAGGTCTTCAAACGGCGCTTTTTTGACGGCGAGCACCGCCTCGTCCACGCTCATGCTTCCGTCGCGGACGGACTGCATGATTTCTCTGATCTCTTTCACGGTCGCACCTCCAAATCCAATAACACCGTGCCGTAAAGCGGCTTGAGCGCGGCAAGAATGCGCTCGCGCTGCTGCAAAAGCTGCGGAAGCTGCGGCTCGGGAAGCTCAATGCGTGCCGCGCCGTTCATCCGTCGCACACGAAAATCGGAAAGCCCCAGTTCCGCGAGCAAACGCTCCGCGCGCTCCGTGACGGCGAGCTTTTCCGCCGTGATCGCCTCCCCAGTGGGCACGCGCGTGGCAAGGCAGGCGTAGGCGGGCTTGTCCCATGTGAACAGCCCCGCCGCCGCGGAGCGGGCACGGATCTCCGCCTTCGTCAGCCCGCATTCGCGCAGCGGCGAGCGCACGGAAAGCTCGCGCAGGGCGCGCATGCCGGGGCGGTCGTCTGCGCTGTCGGAGGCATTCGTCCCGTCGAGCAGGAGCGAAAAGCCGTCCTCCGCAGCAGCTGCGGCAATCGCGGAAAAAATCCGTTTTTTGCAATAATAACAGCGGTCGGGCGGATTGGCGGCGACCGTCGGGTCGGAAAGCACCGCAAGCGGAAGCACCCGCAGCGGCATGCCCAGCTCCGACGCCAGACGCCGCGCGTCGTCCAGCTCAAACCGGGGCTGGAATTCCGAGTTTACATAATATGCCGTTGCATTCACTCCGCACGTTTTTGCCGCATAGAGCAGATACGCCGAGTCCACCCCGCCGGAAAAGGCGAGCGCCGCTTTCGGGTGCGCGGCAAAGAATTCTCGAAGCTGCATGGTCGTCCTCCCCCGACAAAATTCGATAGCTTCAGTATACACCGCTTTCCGCCATAACGCAAGAAAAAATCGCTCTCTCCGACCTCGGAAAGAGCGATTGATTCATGAGATTTCCGTCTCGACGGCAAGGACGGTGAGGCATTTTCCGCAGACGCGGAAGCGGACGTCCAGCCCCGCAAAGCGCATGCCGTAGACGCGCTCCGGGTCGTCCTGATACGACGGGCGCGGGTCGTGCGCCAGAACCGCCCGCAGCGCCTCGCGCCGCGCAGTCGGCACCTTTTCCGCCAGTGCTTCAGGCAGCTCGACGGTCAGGCAAAAATCGTCCGCCCGCTCCGTGAAGCCGCCGCACGCCTCGGGATGGGCGTCGGCATAGGGCAAGTAGGGCTTGATGTCAAAAATCGGCGTGCCGTCCATCAGGTCTGCACCCGCGACCTCCAGCACCGTTCCGAGCGCCGCGTCCTTTCGCATACCGAGCAGTCGCACGCAGGAAAGCCCCAGCGGATTTGGACGAAACGGAGAGCGCGTGGCAAACACGCCCAGCCGTGCATTCCCGCCGAGCCGCGGCGGGCGCACCGTCGGCGACCACGTTTTGCGCACCGCCTCGGAAAATTCCCAGATCAGCCAGAGGTGAGAAAAGCCGTCCACCCCGCGCAGCGCGTCCGGGTTGCGGAACTCCGGCTCGAAAACGACCTCGGCGCGCAGCTCGTCGACCAGCCC
>CAYRMX010000048.1:0-9864 GCA_964425295.1 uncultured Oscillospiraceae bacterium
GTTCTCCGACGAGGAGCGCAGCAAATTCAGCGAGCTGCTCGCCGCCGGCTTCACCGACACCTTCCGCTTCCGCAATCCCGACTTAACAGGCGCGTATTCGTGGTGGAGCTACCGCTACAACGCCCGCGCGAACAACGCCGGATGGCGCATCGACTATTTTCTCGTCTCCGACTGTCTGCAAGACAAAATCGAAAGCGCCCCGATCTACAACGAAATCTACGGCTCCGACCACTGCCCCGTCGGTCTGGAGCTGGCAATGGAGGTTTGACTATGAAACGAAAACTACTTGTCCTGCTCTTATGCCTGAGCGTATTTGTCTCCTGCATTCCCGCAGTCTCCGCCTACACCAACGTGAGCGACTGGGCTGCCGAGTCGGTCGAGTCCATGTACGACCTCGGCTTCTTGCCGCAGGATCTGAGCAGTGCCAACATGGGCGGCACGATTACCCGCGGGCAGATGTGCCGCATGGCGGTGCTGGTCTTCGAGCACCTGATGGGTGGCTATGCCTACCCTGACTCCACCAAGCATTTCAGCGACACGAACGATTCCGCGATCAACTATGCCTATGAGCAGGGCATCGTCGGCGGCTATCCCGACGGCACGTTCCGCCCGAACGCCCCCCTCACCCGTCAGGACTTCTTCAAGATCACCCACAACCTGATGGGCAGCGCGTATTGCGACACGAGCGACGTTTCCCGCGTCTCCCTTGACCGCTTCGCCGACGCTTCTTCCGTCAGCGACTACGCCAAGGACGCCACGCAGACGATGGTCTCCATCGGCATCGTGCAGGGCGCAGACGGTCGCCTCAATCCCCTGTCATATACTTCCTGCGAAGAAGCGATCGTCCTTTTCTTCCGCGCCTATCAGTACATGGGCAACTGGTTTCACGCTCAGACAGAGGAGAACAAATCCATCCAGATCCGCAACGAGGGCTATACCGGCATCAGCAATTGGGCAGTCCGTGAGGTCGAGGAAATGCAGCGCAACGGCATGATCCCCTCCTGCCTCAACCGCTGCAACATGAGCCTTGCCATTACCCGCGCGCAGATGTGCTCGATTGCCGTCCTCGCCTATGAAAAGTTCACCGGCGCGGACTATACGCCGAAAGCAACCACGCATTTCACCGACACCTCCGACCCCGACGTCTGCGCCGCCTATGAGCTGGGCATCGTCGGCGGCTACGGCAATGGGCAGTTCGGGCCGAACGATGTTCTGACCAGAGAGCAATTCTTCCGCATCATGTCGAACTTCATGAGCGCCCTCGGCTATCCCCGCACCGACAGCCGCGCCGTCTCCCTGACCAAATACGCTGACGGTAAGCGCGTTTCCGATTGGGCACAGCCCGCAACGCGCCTGCTGATCTATGCCGGCTGCGTCTCCGGCGACGGCAAGAACCTCTATCCGCAAAATTCCACGACCATTGAGGAAGCGATCGCCGTCTTCCTGCGCTGCTATAAGTATACCGCCGCATGGAAAGAAGCCCACCCGAACGGTGAGGAATATCAAGAACCGAGCGTCATTGAAGATCTGCTCGTCTTTGCCAAGAGCTACGAGGGCTATCCCTACGTCTACGGCGGCAACGGGCCGAACAGCTTCGACTGCTCCGGCTTTGTCCTGTATGTTTACAAGCACTTCGGCTATCGCTTCTCGCGCGGCGCGCAGGAGCAGTACAACGACGGCGTCCACGTCGGCATGGACGACCTGCGTCCCGGCGACCTCGTCTTCTTCAGCGGCAACGGCTATTCGATCACACACGTCGGGCTTTACCTCGGCGAGGGCAAATTCATCCACGCCGCCAACCCGTCGCAAGGCGTCCGCATCGATACGCTCTGGAGCGGCTTCTACCGCACGCAGTTCTGGGGCGGCTGCCGCATCATCACGGACTGACAGATTCAAAAGAGATACTGCATTCTCCATAACATAGGAAAAAGGTCGTGTATCACAGATACACGACCTTTTTCGTCAACGGATTTAAGAACGAATTCTTTTAATAAGTATCGAGTTTGAGGCTTGCAGCAAAAACCTCCCTCTGACGAGGGAGGTGGCAAAAGCGAAGCTCTTGTCGGAGGGCGAGAGAAACAATCGACTCGGGGTAATTGCACCGCAGCGTGAGCAGGACTACCCCTCAGTCACGGCTACGCCGTGCCGGCTTCCCTGACAAGGAGAGCTTTGGGCTTTCTGCATCTTTGAAGTCTCAGAATAAACATTTGGGAGTTTCACGCCCGGCGTTAACGGTTTTTATGTTGCCGAAAGGGTGACGGCGCGGCGGAGGATACTGTACGGCGGGACGGGCTTGGGAAGCTGCATGGTGAAGACCGACTGCGGGTCACGCGGCTGTTCGAGCGGCGCGCCGTCGGCGTCGCGCATCATCGGCGCGCGGAATGTAAACGGCCGCAGGTCAGGCCCAACCATCTCCACCTCGTCTCCGGCGGAGAATTTGTTGCGCAGCGAAAGCGTTGCATTCCCCTGTGCATCGCAGTCCGTGACGATCGCGCAAATCTGCCACGAGCGGATATAGCGCGAGCTTTCGACATACTGCCCAGGCTCGCCGTAGAAAAATCCGGTGGAATAGTGGCGGTGCGAAACATGCTCGACCTCGTCGCGCCAGACGGGGTCAACAGGTCTTCCGGCGGCAACGTCGTCGATGACGTGGCGGTAAGCACCCGTGACGATCGCGGCATAATAGGCGGATTTGGCTCGTCCCTCGATCTTCAGGCAGCTCACGCCGGCGTCCATCAGGTCGCCGATGTGGTCGATCATGCACATATCGCGCGAATTCATGATGTAAGTCCCCTTTTCGTCCTCGAAAACGGGGAAATATTCGCCCGGTCGCTTTTCCTCCATCAGTGCATACCGGTAGCGGCAGGGCTGGGCGCAGGCGCCGCGGTTGCTGTCCCGACCGGTCATGTAATTGGACAGCAGACACCGTCCGGAATAGGACACGCACATCGCGCCGTGGGCAAACGTCTCGATTTCCAGCTCCGGCGGGGTGTTTTCCCGAATGGCGCGAATTTCGCCGAGCGACAGCTCACGCGCGAGGACGACCCGCTTCGCGCCCAGCTCGAACCAC
Organism: uncultured Oscillospiraceae bacterium; assembly: GCA_964425295.1. Taxonomy (GTDB): domain Bacteria; phylum Bacillota; class Clostridia; order Oscillospirales; family Oscillospiraceae; genus JAZOXB01. Next base: position 3,071 of record CAYRMX010000048.1, read on the forward strand.
GCATTGGCGCAGGCGTAATTCGCGACGCTGACCTGCGTGGAGACATGCTTTTCGCAGTGCGGCGCATACTTCTGCGCCATGCGGAAAACGCCGAGGTCGGCAACGATCAGCGCGTCGACGCCGCACGCATCGAGCAGCTCCAAATGTGCCGGAAGCGCCGAAAGCTCATCACCGCGCGGCATGGTGTTGACGGTGACGTGAACTTTGACGCCGTGCGCGTGGGCATAGGCGACCGCCTTGGGCAGCTCCTCCGGGGTAAAATTCCCCGCAAAGGAGCGCATACCAAAGCTTGTCCCCGCAAGATAGACCGCGTCCGCGCCGTAGAGAACGGACATTTTCAGCCGCTCCATATCGCCGGCGGGCGCAAGCAGCTCCGGCTTAATCCTCATTTTGGGAAGCGAGGAAGGCATTGTGTTCATCATAGCTCTCCGAGAAGTGGTGATATCCCGTGGAGTTGTCCAGCGCGTAGTAATAATACGTCGTCTCGGCGGGCTTGAGCGCCGCCGTGATGCTGGAAAGACCGGGGTTGGCGATCGGCCCTGCGGGCAGACCCGTGTGGGTATAGGTGTTATAGGGACTGTCGACCTGCTTGTCCGCATCGGTCAGCGCACCGTCGATCGAGCCACCGAGGGCGTAGATCAGCGTCGCGTCGATGTTGAGGTACGGATAGTCCGCAGGGCGGCACAGGCGGTTATAGATGACAGACGAAATGTTCGCGCTCTCGGTCACACCCGCCGTCTCCCTTTCGATCATGGACGCCACGGTGATGAGGTCGGCGATCGAGAGGCGGTGCGCGGAGATATACGACTCATCATACCCGGCGGACGCCCAGCGGTTTGCGAGCGTTTCGTTCAGGTGCTCCAACTCGTCCTGCGCCTTGTCGGAGAACTTCTTGTCGAAGTTCGTCAACAGCTTGTCAAGCACGCGGTCGGGGTCGTCGTTTTCGTAGAAGTCATAGGTGTCCGGGAAGAGGAAGCCCTCGAGACGGTTCGCCTCGCCATAGGGCAGGTCTTCCAAGAACCAGTAGTCAAACTCCTCATTGGCGGCGCAGTCTTCCAGTTCCTCGACCGTGCAGATACCCTTTTCCTCCATCATGCGGAAGATCTTTGCGCAGGTCGTGCCCTCCGGGATGGTCAGGCGGATCTCCTTGCGCGCCACACTGCCGATCTGCATGCCGCTGACGAGCGCATGGTAGTCATAGTTGTAGTACAACTCATAAGTGCCGGGGTCCATATCCTCCGTGGAGTCGGTGAAACGGCAATACAGCTCAAACAGCCACGGATACTTGATGACGCCGCGGTCATAGAGCATCTGTGCAACGTCTTCATAGGTATCGTCGGCGGTGAGGACGACCGTCAGGCTCTCATCCGAGCGCCCGAATGCAAGGACATCCTGCGCGCACTCCCATGCGCCGTAGCCGAAGCCGACAGCGATCAGTCCGACGATCACGACATAGAGCAGCACCTTGACAAACAGCGGCACAATACGCCGTCCGGCTTTCCGCTTCGGCTTTTCGGGCGGTTCGGGATCATACGCTTCTTCATCGTAATCGTCGTATTCCTCGTCATACGCCTCGCCGTAGTCCGCCGAAAGGTCGCGCTCGGCGCTCTGCAACTCTTCGGGGTACTCGCCGTAATCAGCGAACGCGTCGCCGAAATCCGGAATAAAGTCCGGCTCTTCGGGAGGCGCGGGGGCAAGACGGTCATCCGGAAGGTCGAACGTCTCGTCTTCGCCGTAGTAGTTTTTATCTGTCATGGTGTTCCTCCCTTATCGGTACACGACACTTTCCGCGACGGTTCGCGCACATTCTTCGCCGCGCAGGGCTTCGATCAGCGCCAGCGCAAAATCAAATGCCGTTCCGGCGGCTCTGCCGGTGATGACCTTGCCGTCGGTGACCGCGCCGTCGGCGCAGCACTTTGCCGCGCCCATCTGCGCTTCCAGTCCGGGATAGCAGGTGGCGTTTTTGCCGTCGGTGATGCCGAGCTGCGCCAAAACCGTCGGCGCAGCGCAGATGGCGGCAACGCGGTCGCCGCGAGCATAGAGCGTCTTGACCGCGTCAAGCACCGCCGCGCAACCGCGAATGGACGCAACACCGCCCAGTCCGCCGGGAAGCACGAGCATTTCCGCCTCGGTCAGCGCCGTTTCCTCCGCGACGCAGTCGGCGCGCACGGTGATGCCGTTGCTGCCCTTGATATCCAGACCGCCGATGCCGGCAAAGTACGTCTCAACGCCCGCACGGCGCAGCAGATCGCAGGGCACGATCGCTTCCGCTTCTTCAAAGCCGTTTCCGAGAATGATGTAAACCATATTCAAACCTCCAAGCATTTGTGCACGATATCGAAAATTTCGTTATGAATGTCCTCGATGGTGCGCATTTTCCCGTTTTCCGAGCAGCCGATGATCGTCCAACCGTAGTATTGCGCGGCGTGCAGACCGGTCGTTCGGCAAAGGCGCAGGTAATCCATGTTCTGTTCATGGATATCCGCCTGTGTGTTGGTCGCCGCCTCCCGCTTGCGGAGCATCTGCTCCGTCAGGTCGGTGGGGACATCCAGATATATGACGATGTCCGGCTTGGGAAGTTCCAGACGCTCGTATTCAAATTCGTACAGCCAGCGGAAGAACTCCTCGCGGCGTTCGGGCGGCTCTTTGGACGCCTGATGCACCGCGTTGGACGTGGTATAACGGTTAGAGAGCATCAGCCCGCCGCTTTCATAATACTCGCCCCAGACCTTGCGGTAGGACGCATAGCGGTCGACGGCGTAAAAGGTGGAAGCGGCATAGGCGTTGATGTCCGACGGACGCCCGCCGAATTCGCCGCTGAGGTACATCCGAATGAGCGCGGAAGACGGTTCGGAATACTGCGGAAAGTCCATTGTGCGGAAATCGACGTTCATCGCCTGCAAGCGCTTGCTCAAGAGCGTGAACTGCGTCGTCTTACCGGAGCCGTCCGTACCCTCGAACACGATCAGCTTTCCCATATTCATGCCCCTTTCATTCTTTTTTTGAATGCCGCGAAGACAAATTTCGGCAGCCGCATCATTCGGCCGATGCGGCGCGGCTCTTTGACAAGGCGATAGAGCCATTCGAGCTGCAACCGGATCATCCACTTCGGCGCGCGGCGCACCGTTCCGGCAAAGTTATCCAGCGTTCCGCCCAGACCGATCAGCAGGCGCGCGCCCAGCTCATCCTTGTGCGCCCGCATGAAATACTCCTGCTTGGGCGCGCCGAGGCAGACGAACACCACATCCGGTTGCGCGGCGCAAATGGTCTGCACGACCGCCGCTTCCTCACGGAAATAGCCATCCGCCGTGCCGCAGATGCACAGGTTCGGGTATTTTTTCCGCAGGTTTTCCGCCGCAGTCTCCGCGATCGACGGCTTGCTCCCGAATAGGAACAGACGCTTGCCCTCTGCCTCCAGAATCGGCAGCAGATTCTGCGCAAACTCGATGCCGGCGACCTTCTGCTTGAGCGGAGTTTTCAGGATCTTTGCGCCGAGGATGACCCCCGCGCCGTCGGGCAGCACCAGTGCCGCCTCGTTGAGCAGCGCGCAAAACGCCTCGTCGTGCAGCGCTTCGTAAGCCATCTCGGCGTTCGGCGTGACGCAGTACGCCGCCTCGTCCCCGCGCAGGATCTCCTGCGCTTTTTCAAGCGCTTCCTGCATTGTTACATTATCATACAGCACGCCCAAAACATCCGTTTTCATGCGTACACCTCTTTCGTTTGACCTTTTTCTTTTATATTTTAACACAAAAGATTCGCTTTGTCTACGACCCATTTCACATTCTGCCCGCCGCCGCCATACAATGTTGTGAAAGCATATTTCTGCTTTATGAAAGAACGGAGGTAATTCCATGTCTGACAACCATGAACGCGTCGGCGGGCCGGAGCTGCTCAGCCCCGTCTGTATCCATACGAACCAGATCGTCGATTCCTGCTTTGACAAGGACTGCGTGGAGGATCTTCGCGTTTACCTGACCGAGCCGTCGCAGACCGCGCTGGAAGCGGCGACCGGTGCGAAGGTGCGCAGTGCCGAGCTGCTCTACACCCGCGTCGGTGTCGAGCCGCTGGCATATAAGCACGGCTCTTACGCAGTCGACCTCACCTTTTACTACCGCATTCTCGGCGACGCCACGGTCGGCGGCGTCCGCCCGACGACGATGGTCGGGCTTGCTGTCTTCGCCAAGCGCACCGTGCTCTACGGCAGCCGGAGCAAGACCAAGGTCTTCCGCAGCGGCACGGAGATCCCCGTCTGCGACGAGCTGCTGCATGCCGATCTGCCGGAAGCGGTCGTTGAGGCGCTCGACCCGATGATTCTTTCGTCAAAGGTCATGGCGGTCTGCGAGTGCCGCCGCTGTGAGACAGAAGTGACGGAAATTCCCGCAAACATCGCCGGCTGCTTTGGCGACCCCCTCGCTCTGACCGGCGAAAGCAAGCGCCTCTATGTCACCATCGGGCAGTTTTCGACCGTCCGCCTCGAGCGAGGCACGCAGCTTTCCATCCCCGTCTGCGAATACTGCGCCCCGACGCGCGAATGCTGTGACGAAGAAAGCTGCGAAGAAGACCCGTGCGAGCTGTTCGGCAAGATCGATTTCCCCATGCGCGCCTTTTTCCCCGAAAGCCATCCCGAGCCGTCCGGCGGCTGCAAACCCTGCGGCTGCTGAGTTTGCAGCCGACACCGCATTCTATTCGCCGAACGCTCGTCCCCATTCACAAAAAGCGTCCGTTTCCCGAATTCGGGAAACGGACGCTTTTGATTACCTTTGCCGCAGCTCCAACTGCGGATACGGAATGACGATCCCTCTGCGGTCGAATTCGCGCTTGACTTCTTCGTTCACGGCGCATTTTGCGGAAAAATAATCCCCGCCCTTGACCCAAAAGAAAAGCTGATATTCCACGCCGCTGTCACGGTAGGCATTGACGAACGCCTGCGCCTGCGTCCCCTCCAGCAGATCCGCCCGCTGCGCGGCGGTCAAAAGAGCGTCCTTGACCGTCTCGATGTCGTTTTCATAGGCGGCGCTGAACGTCAGGTCGATGCGGCGCTTGCCCTCGGCGGAAAAATTGCAGATACGCGCGGATGCCGCATCACTGTTCGGGATATAAATGCGCTTGCCGTCGACGGTCATGATCTTGGTATAGCTCATGCTGATCTCCTCGACCGTGCCGCTGTCCGTCCCGATCCGGACGAAATCGCCGACGTGGAACGGATGGGTGGCAAGCAGCGTCACGCTACCGACCAGATTTGCCAGCGCATTTTGCACCGCCAGCGAAATTGCCAGCGAAACGACACTCAGCAGGGCGACCAGCGACGTCACATCGACGCCGAGGCTTCCGGCTGCGATGAGCAGCACGATGGAAATGAGCAGCACCCGCATCGTTGCCCGCAGAAACGAAAACATCGTCCGATCGAGCTTCGAGCGGCTGAGCGCGCGGTCAAAAAGCTTGAGCAGCAGCTTGACCGCCAACGTCCCAATCGCCAGAATCAGGAGCGTCGGAAGCAGCTTTTTCAGTGTCAGAGACGTGAAAAACGTGTGAATGCTCTCCCAGCTCATTGCGCCTCACCGCTTTCCGGCGCAGGCAGACGGTGCGCGTCCGCATTGACGTAGGTCATCAGCTCGTCGCCGGTGATCGTCTCTTTTTGCAGCAGATAGAGCGAGATCTCATCGAGCAGAGCGCGGTTTTCGGAAAGCACCTGCTTTGCCGATTCATAGCAATCGCTCAGAAGCTGCTTGACCTCGGCGTCTGCTTCGGCGGCGGTGGTCTGCGAGCAGTCCATGTACGCCTGACCGCCGAGATACTCGTTCTGCGTGGTTGCCAGTGCCATCAGACCGATCTTGTCACTCATGCCGAACTGCGTGACCATGCGGCGGGCAAGGTCGGTCGCGCGCTCGATGTCGTTTGCGGCGCCCGTCGTCTGAATGCCGAAGACGGTCTGCTCCGCAGCGCGTCCGCCGAGCAGCGTCTGAAGCTCAATAAGCAGTTCTTCTCTGGAATTGAGATACTTTTCTTCCTCCGGCATCTGCATGGTGTAACCCAGCGCGCCGGAGGTGTGCGGGACGATCGTAATCTTCGAAACGGGCTGCGAATGCTTGCGCAGCGCGGCGACCAGCGCGTGCCCCACTTCATGATAGGCAACGATCCGTTTTTCGATATCGGTCAGGACTGTGCCCTTTTTCTCCGTGCCGGCGATGACGACCTCGAACGAAGCGAGCAGATCCTGCTGATTGACCGCCTGTCTCCCCTGCCGCACCGCGCGCAGCGCGGCTTCGTTGACGAGATTGGCGAGATCTGCGCCGACCGCGCCCGCCGTTGCCTGTGCCAGCTTGCGCAGGTCGACGTCCTCGGCAAGGCGGATGTTGCGCGTATGCACCAGAAGTGTCTGATACCGTCCCTCAAGATTCGGGCGGTCGACGATGATACGGCGGTCGAAGCGACCCGCGCGCAGCAGCGCCTTGTCCAGAATTTCCGGACGGTTGGTCGCCGCAAGGATGACGACGCCCTTGGACGAGTCAAAGCCGTCGATCTCCGCGAGGAGCTGGTTGAGTGTTTGCTCGCGTTCGTCGTTTCCGCCGAACTTGCTGTCACGGCTGCGGCCGATGGCGTCGATTTCGTCGATGAAGATGATCGCGGGCGCGACCTTTGCCGCCTCCTGGAACAGGTCGCGGACGCGGCTTGCGCCGACGCCGACGAACATTTCCACGAAGTCCGAGCCGGAAATGCTGAAAAACGGAACGTGCGCCTCGCCCGCCACTGCCTTGGCAAGCAGCGTTTTGCCCGTGCCGGGCGAGCCGACGAGC
>CAYRMX010000049.1:0-9818 GCA_964425295.1 uncultured Oscillospiraceae bacterium
CGCAGATGTAGACGTAGTCGGCGTCCTCGGGGATGTCGAGGTCGGAGCAGTCGGGGATGTAGGCGTAGTTGCGATCTTTCGAGGAAGCGGCGACGATGACCTCGCCGACCTTTTTCGCCTCGGCGATCGCCTTCTTCGACCACGCGCCGGTTTCAATGTAGACCGCTTTGCCGTTCTTCATCAGATTCATCGGAATCATGGAAAACTGAAGTGTCGCGCCGCCCTGAATGAAAAGTACCTTGTAGTTGTCGGGAATACCCATCAGGTCGCGAAGATCCTGCTCGGCTTCGTCGATGATCTGCTGATAGACCTTGGAGCGGTGGGACATTTCCATCACGCCCATGCCGGCGCCGCGGTAGTTGAGAAGCTCGTCGCGGATCTCCTCCAGCACGGGAACCGGCATCGTCGCAGGCCCTGCGGAGAAATTATAAGTACGGTTGTACATGAAACTACCTCCTGTCAAAATTGGGCATCCGCCCTCCTAAGGGTAGTATACGTCAGTTTTTTCAAATAATCAACCGAAAAATCAAAAATTTTTTAGGCTTCTGACAAAAATTTAGGACACTTGAAAAATTTTGGCACTTCGAACAAAATCAACTCGAAAAAACTGTGCAACCCGCCCAATTCCCACCGCTCGCACCATCGTATAACACCCGTAGGGGGCGATGCCCACAGCGACCCGCTGGTATGCACCATCGTACAACGTTTGTAGGGCGAAGGCTTGCCTCCGCCGTACATTCCCTGTCGTTCATTCAATGCTCCTCATTCTCCGCCGCGGTATTTTCTGCGGGTCGCCATGCCGCCGCGGATGTGCCGCTCGGCCTTGTTCCGTTCCAAAACCGCCTTGACCTGCCGATAAAGGCTACGGTTGCAATGCGGCAGACGCTCGCTCAGATCCTTGTGCACCGTGGATTTGCTCACGCCGAACTCTTTCGCGGCGGCGCGGACGGTGGCTTGGTTCTCAATGATGTACACAGCCAGATCGCAGGCTCGTTGCTCGATGTTTTCCCTCATGTGACCGACCTCCCCATAGCTGTGTATCGCTGTTGCAAGCATATGCGCGCGGACAGGTCGGTTATGCAAAAAAGCCCCGCTTCGAAAACGAAGCGGGGCGCATGTTCGATAAGACTATGTAACGTCGTCGGCGTGGGGGAGGTTCCAACGGTAGTGCGCCGAAAGCAGTCGAATGACGAGCACGAGCAGCATGGAAATCAGCATGGCGGCGTAGCTCGGCATAACGCGCCACAGAAGTGCGCAGCACAGCGCGCCGGCGAGCGAAGCGCAGGCGTAGATGTGCTTGACGAGGATGTAGGGCGTGTTGCCCGCAAGCATGTCGCGCACGACGCCGCCGCCGACGCCAGTCATCACGCCGACGAACACCAGCAGGAACGTGCTGCGGTCGGGCGAAAAATCCATCGTGTTCCAGATGCCCATGACCGTGAACACGCCCAGACCGAGCGAGTCCATGAGCAGCAGCGCGGCGTCAAAGAGGCGCTGATTGCGCGTCAGGCGGTGGTGCACCCACGGAATAAAGAGGACGGTCGCGGTCACGACGGCGAGCACAGCGCACAGCGGGTCGCGGAATGCGAGCGGCGGTGTGATGCCGAGAATGAGGTCGCGCAGGATGCCGCCGCCGATGGCGGTGACGACGCCGAGCACGATCACGCCCAGCAAATCCATCCGTTTTTTCATCGCTGTCAGTGCGCCGGAGGCGGCGAAGGCGACAGTGCCGATCAGTTCGAGGACTTTGACAAACAGTTCCATGAGCAATCCTTTCCGGCGGTCAGCCGCGCGGTGACACAAGAACGAGCGCCACGCCTCGGACGTGAAGCCTCGGGCGTGGCAGCGCAGAAATCTTGGAATGCCGAGCACTCGGCGGATAATCGACTTATACGGCGGCGGGAACGCTGCGGCCGTTGGGCGTCTCAATGCGCTTGATGCTTGCGCCGATGCCCTCAAGCTTGCCGATCAGGTTTTCATAGCCGCGCTCGATGAATTCGATCTCGTCGATGACGGTCGTGCCGTCGGCGGCAAGACCGGCAATCACCATCGCAGCGCCCGCGCGCAGGTCGCAGGCATGCACCGTGCAGCCGTGCAGCGCCTCGACGCCCGTGATCACGGCGACCTTCGTCTCGACCTTGATGGTAGCGCCCATGCGGTTCAGCTCCGCGCAGTAGCGGAAGCGGGTGTCGTAAATGCTCTCGGTGATGACGCTCACGCCGTTTGCCAGTGCCATGCACACTGCGATCTGCGGCTGCATGTCCGTCGGGAAGCCGGGGTAAGGCAGGGTCTTGACGTTTGCACGGCGCAGCCGCCCCGTTCGCTGCACGCGAATGGCGTCGTCATATTCCGTCACCTTTGCGCCCATTTCGCGCAGCTTGGCGCTGATGGTGTCCATGTGCTTGGGAATGACGTTCTGAATGAGCACGTCGCCGCCGGCTGCCGCGACCGCCGCCATATAAGTGCCGGCTTCGATCTGGTCGGGGATGATGGAATAGAAGCCGCCGTGCAGCGCCTTGACGCCGCGAATGCGGATGAAGTCCGTGCCTGCGCCGGAGACCTTTGCGCCCATCGCGTTGAGGAAGTTGGCAAGGTCGACGATGTGCGGCTCTTTCGCGGCGTTTTCGATGACGGTCGTGCCGCCGGCGAGCACCGCGCCGATCATGATGTTCATTGTTGCGCCGACCGAAACAACGTCGAGATTGACCCGCCCGCCGCAAAGTCCGTTTTCCGGGGCGGTCGCGCAGACGTAACCATTCTGAATTTCGACATTTGCGCCGATCGTTTCAAAGCCCTTGATGTGCTGATCGATCGGGCGTGCGCCGAAATTGCAGCCGCCGGGCAGGGCGACTTTGGCGTGCCCGAAGCGGCCGAGCTGCGCGCCGATCAGGTAATAAGACGCACGAATGCGCCGCACCAGTGCGTCGGACGCTTCGCTGTCGCGCACGCGGGTGCAGGTGATTTCCAGCGTGTTCGGGCTGAGACGGCGGATCTCCGCGCCCATGTTGCTGAGAATTTCAAGCAGCAGACGAACGTCGGAAATGTCGGGGACGTTCTCGATGCGGCAGGTGCCGTTGACCAGAAGCGTTGCAGGAAGAATGGCGACCGCCGCATTTTTCGCACCGCTGATGGTCACGGTGCCGGAAAGGGGCTTGCCGCCTTGGATGACATATTGATTCATATAATAAATACCCTCTCATGATCGGAGTATATGCAAAAAGCGAAATTTCAGTAAGCCAATTTTAGGCGCAACCAGTATATCATACCAGAAACAAAATGTAAAGAGAAAATAACAAACCTGTAATGAAAAAATGGCGTTTTTTCGACAAAAACCGACAGCCGAGCGCCAAAATGCCGATTTTCGGAACGGAAGCTTGCAATTTGACGCCAAAGCTGATATCATAACGGTATCAGGCAAACCGATTTTCGGAAAGGGGACGGAAACCATGTGGTGGCTGCTGCTTTTGCTGCTCTTTCCCGTTATGGTGCTGGCGGAATTGCTGAAAATAACAAAATGACAAAAACGGAAACAGCCTCGGTGAAAAAACTTTCCCGAGGCTGTGCCTGTCAAACAAAAAATGCACAGGTCGAAATTTTCGGAGGGAAGAAAAGAGTGAAAGGAAACCGTCATACTAGAAACCGATAAAAAGCAGAAAAGCTTTTTATCGCACCGCAGGTGCGACGGTTTCCGCATGAGACGGCATAGCGTGCGTCGGCACGATATGAGTGTGCGAAGCACACGGAATTTCGGCTTGCAATGGGCAAGTTGAAATTCGTATCTGGATTTCCTTTCGCGCTCAATCACCCTCCCGCAGGCGACAAAATTGCAAAACAATCTATACAAAATATGTTTTGCAATTTTGAAAGCAGCGTATCAAAAATGTCCAAAGGACTTTTTTGATACGCTGCTTTCGGTATTATCGATCGCCGAGCGGGACATAATCCCTGTGTTTGATGAGCGGCTTGTAGGCGGGGCGGTAAATGCGTCCGCCCGTGAGTGCTTCCTCCATGCGGTGCGCGCACCAGCCGGGAATTCTCGCGATCGCAAAGAGCGGCGTGAACAGATCGGGTGAAATGTCCAGCATTTGGTAGATCAAGCCCGAATACATATCGACGTTTGCGCACATGACCTTTTCCTGTCCGGTGACTTCGGCGAAGATCCCGGGCGTCACCCGCTCGACCGCCTCCATCAGCTCCAGCTCGTCGAGCATGTGCTTCTGCGCAGCCAGCGTCCGCGCGCTGCGGCGCAGAATGACCGCGCGCGGGTCGGAGAGGGTGTAGACCGCGTGCCCCATGCCGTAGACCAGTCGGGTGTGGTCGCTGACCTCGCCGCGCAGAATGCGTCGCACATACGCCGCGACCTCCTCGTCGTCCTTCCAGTCACGCACGTTCTGCTTGATCTCCTCGAACTGACGCAAAACCTGCCGATTCGCGCCGCCGTGCTTCGGCCCTTTCAGCGAGCCGACCGCCGCTGCGATGGCGGAATAGGTGTCCGTGCCCGTGGAGGAAACGCTACGGCAGGAGAAGGTGGAGTTGTTGCCGCCGCCGTGCTCCGCGTGGCAGACGAGGCACAGATCGAGCAGCCGTGCTTCTTCCTGCGTGAAATGCTTGTCCGGGCGGATCATGCGCAGAAAATTCTCCGCGATGGAAAGACTCTGCTCCGGGCGGTGGAGGTAGAGACTGTCGTTTTCAAAATAGTGCCGCTTGACGACATAGGCGTAGGCGACGATCACCGAGAAGCGCGCCACAAGCTCGATCGACTGGCGCATCATGTTCTCGACCGAGAGGTCATCGGGCGTCGGGTCGTTGGAATACAGCGCGAGCACCGAACGCCCCAGCTTGTTCATGATGTCGTGACTGGGATTTTTGAGGATCATGTCCTCGGTGAAATTCGCCGGCAGGGCCATGCACTCGTGTAGCATCTCGCGGAAGACCTCATAACGCTCCGGCGTGGGCAGAGAGCCGAAGAGCAGCAGATACGCGACCTCACTGAAGCCGAAGCGCCCCTCGGTCTGGTACGCTTCAACAAGATCGGACAGGTCGTAGCCCCGATAGATCAGGCGACCCTCCATCGGCACGCGCTCGCCGTCCTGCATGGTGTAGCCGAGAACGTTACCGATTTTGGTGCAGCCGACCATCACGCCCGTGCCGTCGTCGTTGCGCAGCCCGCGCTTGATGTTGCTGTTTGTGCGTGCTTCCAGCGTCAGGGAGTTATGAATTTTGTAGTCGGCGCATAGATTGTGAAGAAGCTCTGTACCGGAGACATTCCAAAATTCCGATTCTGCCATGAAAATCACCTCATTCAGGGGAAAACACTTTTTTCCGTTTCTAAGCATTTTACCAGAAAGTGAGCCGTCCGTCAAGAATTCAAGGAGGAAAAATCATGGATCGTTCCAATTTGATCGCCGTTGCCGCAAGCGTACTGTGTTTTTTGGTGCTTCTGCTGCCTTACGGCGCACGCGCCGCCGAAGAAAACACCCTGCCGACCGGGTCAACTGTGCCCGAAACAAATATTATGTCAACCGAGGAAGCACCGCAGCCTGTCGAATCCTTTGATGATGCCCTGACGCTGCGCGTCCTTGTCGAGGGCGAAACGCGGGAAATGACGCTGCATGAATACCTTGTCGGCGTCCTTGCGGCGGAAATGCCCGCAGACTTCCCGACGCAGGCGCTCATGGCGCAGGCGGTCGCCTCGCGCACCTTTGCCCTGCGCAAGACGGAAACGGGCAAGCACGGCGTGGCGGACGTCTGCGCCGACAGCGCGTGCTGTCAGGGCTGGCAAGCAGGGGAGCGCGCCGAAACGTTTGAAGCTGCCGTCACGCAGACGGACGGGCTGGTCGTGACGTATCGGGACGAGCTGATCGACGCAACCTTTTTTTCCTGCGCCGGCGGCAGCACCGAGGCGGCGCTCGCCGTCTGGGGCAGCGACATCCCGTATTTGCAGGCAGTCGACAGCCCAAACGAGGAGGACGCCCCGCGCTACAGCGAAGTGACCGATTTCTCCGCTGCGGAATTCGCGGCGATCATGGAAGAAGCCTACCCGGAGCTGCACCTGATCGGTCTGCCGACGCACTGGTTCGGGCGCACGACCCGTACCGACGGCGGCGGGATCGACACCGTGGAGATCGGCGGCGTCGCCGTTCGGGGAACGACGCTGCGCTCGCTGCTGCACCTGCGCTCGACTGATATGACGATTGAAGTGCTCGGTAACACCGTCCGCATTACGACCCGTGGTTTCGGACACCGCGTCGGACTGAGCCAGTACGGCGCCAAGGCGATGGCGGAAGCGGGCAGCGGCTTTGAAGAAATCCTGACGCATTACTACCTGGACTGCGCTCTGCGCACCCTCGTTTTCCCCCAAACCGCCTGATCTTTGCACGCCAAACAAAAAATTGCAAAGAAGTGCGAAAAAAGGATTGACAATCCGCGCGCCGTGTGCTACAATACTTGAGCAATCTGAAAGATTGTTGCGGAACAGGCGAAAGCCCCGCCTCGGATGCCGCTTTTCGAGAGAAAATGAAACGGTATTTGCGCGAGTGGTGGAATTGGCAGACTCGCTAGATTCAGGTTCTAGTGTCCACTCCGGACGTGCGGGTTCAAGTCCCGCCTCGCGCACCATTTTTAATTAAAACGGAAAGCCCTGAAAACACTGCGTTTTCGGGGCTTTTCCTTTATTTGCAACGGTTTGCGGGCTTTCCGATGAGTAAAAAATGGACACTCAATATTCATAAAAGGTCGCGCGATAAGCATTATTTTTTCGAGTAAATGCTTATGAAAATGCTTATGGATTTGCTCAGTCGGCAAAAACGGATTCCCGCGCGAAAGTGTAACCGATAAGTTCAAATTCGCCCTCTTGTCTGCCCCCTTTCGGGGGCTGTCCATGTGTTAATAATTGCTTCGGTTGTGCGTGTCAATAGGTGCTTAGATTCCGCGCGTTGAAAAAGTTGCGGCGGGGGTAGTGCGTTTTAATTCGCTGTAATAGGCAAGTGCTTTGTGTCGTTCTTTGCCCGTGTAGGTGGTGGTTTCCGTTTCGGTGCGCGTGCCGTCTTCGTAGATACGGAAGCGGCGGATATAGTAGGTAATGCGTCCGGCGTAGTTTTGATACCGCTGTAGCTCGATTTCCTCGGTGAAATTCATCGTTGCAAGTTCGCCGTAGCGTTTTGCAAGGGCTTCGCGGTATGCGATTAGCTGAGTGATCAGCCGCTTGCATTCGGCAATTGTGCGGGCTGCGCGGTCGTCTTCGGTGCGGATACTCTCAAAACGTGCGATTTGGTCGGGGCGCGTCTGATAGCTTCGAATGGTAACGGATGAATCGCGCTGCATTGAGCCGTAACGCTCGAACATCTTCAAATAGCTTTCGTTCATGGTCAAATCCTCCTTATTCGGCTTGCAGCGGGTCAACCCACTGCAAGCGCGTTTTCGGTGTTAGCAAAACCGACAGAACCGTATTTCCGGCGGATATCCTGCATGGTATGCTTGCCGCGATACCACTTCGCGCCCGGGTCGCGATGGTGCCAGCTCCACGCGGCTTTCTGCTGTGACCAATGGCAGCCGAGGGATTTTAATTCGTCCTTATGGGCGCGGGTGTTGCCGGTGATCCAGAGCCAGCACCCGCACAATTCGACTTTCAACCCGTCCATACGGAGCAGCGCGCTGATGATGTCGCGGAATTCGTTCGGGGCTTCGTTGGTCTGATGATCTTCATCGGCGGCGGCGTTATGCGCTTCTTTCAGTTCGGCAAATACGCGGTCATATTCGGCATTGATGGCTTGCATCGTGGCGGTATCTCCGCCGAGATCGGGATGATGGAGCAGGGCGAGGCGGCGGTATTCGGATTTTAATTCGTTGAGAGACTTGACATTTTCGAAATAGCGTGTCATAATATAGTTACTCCTTTCAATTGCGGCATTGCCGCGTTGGTTGGTGGTGGTCGCGTTCGCTTCGCTTGTGGAAGGGTGGAAGCGGGCGCGATCTTCATTTTTCGAGCGCGTCGATCGCACGAATTAAAAATTCTGATTTACTGAGGTTCTCACGCTCAATGTAACTGCTTATTCGGTCGAATAGCTCCGGCTTGATTTGAGACGCGAAACTGCGGTAGTTTCTCGCGTTGTACTTAGCTTTTACCTGCCAGCTCGTTTGTGTTTTGCGCTTCGGCTTTTGCAAATTGTCTATTGACTTTCGCCTCCTCCTATGTTAAGATGTAAGCAAGAGGTTGGCAGCTCTCCCGATTGTGGCGGGAAATGCGGTCAACTCAGGGGTGGTTGAAATTGCCGTTTCTCGCTGTGTTCGGGGGGCGGCTATTTCTTTTTGCCTATTTCAAAGCCAAAAGCCATAGCCGTAATGATGAGCATTAAAAACGCGATCGTTGTATCTATGTTCATCGGCTCAACCTCCTTTCGGAGTTGCCGCCGCTGCCGCGCTCTTGCTTACGGGCTTATGATAGCACACTCAATTGAGTATGTCAAGCCCTTTTTTCTCTTTTTTCAAAATTTTTTTCGCTCCCGTTTGGGGAGCTTTCCAGAGCCTGCCGGGCGTTTTCGAGCTTCTCGGCGGTCCGGTCGGCTTCTGCGGACTGCTGGGTGGTTTCTTCAGGCTGGGTGGTCTCAATCTCTACAATGGGCATTCCACGACGCTGTGCGCTTTCCAGTTCCCACGCTTCACACTCGGACACGCTGCACCAGTTGTACTTGCTGTAGTGGGCTTCTACGGCTTCCACGCTCTCGGCGTGGGCGATGTTGGAGCAATACACGCTTTCGCCGTGCTGATAGGTCACTTTGTAATACTTCTTTTCCATGGTTATTTGTCCTTTCTTGTCGGCATACGAAAGCGTATGCTATTTATTTTTGAGGGCTAGTTTAGCCCTCTTTTTCAATGAGTTGTTGCAATGCTTCCCTGAATATGTGAGATGTTCCGATGCTGTTTTTTCTCGATTCGATATATTCTATCAGCTCCGCGTCATCTTTTAGGCGAAGGCGCACGGAATAAATTTTGTGGTGCTCCTGATCCCAACGTTTTCTAACTTCGTAGCTCGTGCGTTCCGAAGCTTTTTTCTTTTCGGCTATTGACTTTCGCCTCCATTCACGCTATAATCAAGGTGCAAGGGGCTTATACCTCCTTTCTTCGGCGGTCAGCTCTGCGTGTTATGTCGAGTTAAGTAAATACTTAAGCAAGACCGTCACTTGGCAGAGTGGCGGTTTCGCTTTTTTACTCTGATCGTTACCGTGTAACCGAATACATGGAATGTCAGCGTAATGGGCATTTGCTCACCCCCTTTCGGGTGGTGTAGCTGACCGCCTCGCCCCTTGCACGCTTATATTAGCACATACGATTTCGTATGTCAAGCCCTTTTTTCTCTTTTTTCAAAATTTTTTTCGCTCCCGTTTGGGGAGCTTTTTTGTGCTGCTTTTTGGATATTTAGCGCTCTTTTATGGACACTTAGTGACCAATTTTGCGCTTTTGCTTGACTTTTCCGAATCTTTGAGCTATGCTTTCCTCAGATGATTTGTTCGGTTTTGTGCTAGGGTGTAGGGATATATATAATATATCCCATACACCCATAGCACAAAACTAGGGATTTTAATTTTTTCGGTGGTGGTCTTATGGCTTTGACAAGATTGTCTGAACGGCAGATTATAGAGGCGTGCATTAAGTATCGCGAGTTGTGCGAGGCCGGCACGATTAAACGCGCTGACTTCTGGCATTTCTGCGCTTGGATCGGGGAGACTGACGCCGCTATATCACTGATTATTGAGCATGGCGGCAAGGCTGTGCCTGATGGCGCGGCTTCTGCCGACAATGGGCGCAGTGTGGCGCGGGAT
>CAYRMX010000050.1:0-9494 GCA_964425295.1 uncultured Oscillospiraceae bacterium
CACGACCACCGCGCCGTTTTCGCAGCAGATCTCCGCCGTGATCTTTCCGCCCTCGCCGCCGTGCTTGGCGGCGTTGTCCAGCAGGTTCAGGAAAACCTGCCGCATTCTTGCCGTGTCGCAGGGAATTTCGGGGATATCCTCGTCATTTTCCAGATATTGCAGCTCGATGCCCTCCTGCGCAAGGCGCGAGCCGTACATAAACACCGTGTCTTCAAACTCGGCGCGCAGGTCACTCAGCGCCACATTGAGCGTGAAGCGCCCATCCTGCATGCGCGTGAATTCCAGCAGCTCCTCGACCATACCGGTCAGTCGGCGGCTTTCCCGCAGGATGATGTTCAGCCCACGTCGGGCGTCTGCCGTTTCCACGCTCCCGCCCGCCGAAAGCAGCGTCTCGCTCCATCCGCTGATCGCAGTCAGGGGCGTGCGCAGCTCATGCGAGACGGAGGAAATGAATTCCGACTGCGTTTTTTCCGACTGGCTGATCTTGTTCGACATGTCGTTGATGGTGTCGGCAAGCTCGCCGATCTCGTCGTCGAACTGCCGGCGGATCTGCACGCCGTAGCTGCCGGCGGCAATGCGCTTCGCCGTCGCGGTGATCTCCGAAACAGGCACGAGGATCGAACGCAGATAATACCGTCCGCTGACATAGACGATTAGCAGAATCGCCGCACCGACGAGCGCGACCGTCAGGCTGAAGACCATGATCTGGCGGTCAATGCGCGACAGGCTGGAAACATAGCGCAGAACGCCGATGACCTCGCCGTTGGAATAGATCAGCGGGCTGGAAACCGCCATAATACGTTCGCCCGTGGCGGGGTTTTTGCCTGTGAAGACGCTGATCTGCTTGGTCGTGATCGCCTCAGTGATGTCCGAAGTGACCGCCGCCTGCTGGGAAAGCCGGCTGTAAGACGAGGCGACGATGCGGTTGCTCGTGTTGATGAATTGCAGCTCCATGACGTCCTTGGAGTCAAAGGACTTGGCAAACTTTGCGCACGACTGGTAATATTCGTTGTAGCTCTGCCCGATGTAATTTTCAAAAAAGCCGGTGCTCGTGCGCGCCTTTGCCTCCATGCCTGCCTGCATATTGGAGTAATAATAGACCGCGACGGTGAGGGACAGCATCAGAACGCACAGCAGCACAAGGGCGAGCACGATACTCAGCGTATTGCGCAGCCAGCGCCCTTGCAGTCCCTTGCCTTTCTTCACGCGTGTCACCTCCGAACGGGCGATTTACAGCCCCCACTTGTAGCCAAAGCCCCAGACCGTCGTGATATAGGTGGGGTTGGCGGTGTTGTCTTCGATCTTAATGCGCAAACGGCGGATGTTGACGTCCACGATCTTCAGCTCGCCGTCATAATCCCGTCCCCAGACCGAGGTCAGAATGTCCTCGCGGGAAAGGGCACGACCGGGATTCTGCATGAAAAGCTGGATGATGGCATACTCCACCTGCGTCAGCTTGATGCGTCTGCCCGCCTTGTCGAGCGTACGGTTGCGGATGTTGAGCGTGAACGGCTCATGCACGATGATCTCCGGGTTCGTCTCGGTGCTTCCGCCGACGCGGCGGTAGAGGGCGTCAATGCGCGCCGTCAGCTCCGCCGGGGAGAAGGGCTTGGTCACATAGTCGTCCGCACCGGTCATCAGTCCCGTGACCTTGTCCATTTCCTGTGTGCGTGCCGTCAGCATGATAATGCCGATCGTTTTATTGGTCGCGCGGATATTCCGGCAGACCTCGAAGCCGTCGATATCCGGCAGCATAATATCCAGAATTGCGACACCGATGTCGGGGTTTTCCTTCAGACGCTCGAGTGCCTCCATGCCGGTCCCCGCTTCGATGGCGTCATAGCCCGCGCGCTTGAGGTTGATGACCACGAAGCTGCGAATGCTGACTTCATCCTCAAGGATCAAAACCTTTTTCATCCAATCACCCTCCGTCCGGCAAATGCCGGTAATTTCAATTTGTTTCTCCCGTTTTCCAGTCGACGCGGATCAGGCGGAACATCTCCCGCAGGGAATTCATCGCCGCGCCGTCCGCGTCCCCCGGCAGTGCGAGATAGGCAGTGTCGCCCTTTTGCGTGAGCGTCTGCCAGCCCGCCTGTGTCAAAAGTTGCACCGCCCGCTCACCGGACACCGGCGCGATGGAGAACAGCTTCTGCGACTCTCCCTCTGCCGATAGACGGAACTGATAGGTCGGGATGCCGTCGAGCGCAGTCGTCTGCATCACGGCAAGCGATTCTTTCCAGCGCCACGGGATGTTGAGATACCAGCCGCCGGAATAATTGTGGTACGTCAGAAGCTTGCGCTCCTCCCCCTCGTTCGGGAGAAGATTGTACCAATAGATCAAAAATTGCTCCTGCGAAGTTTTCTCTGCCTCGATCGACTGCATTTCGATCAGGCGCGGAAGCTCGATCAGCCCATCGGCATCGATGTCACAGGCATAGACGTAATGGTCGCGCACCGGGCGCACCCCCGCCGTTTCCGTTGGGAGCACGAGGTTGGCAAATTCGCCGTCACGGAAACCGAATACATCCGTGACGATGTTCCCCTCACCGTTGAGCGACGCGACGAAGACCGCTGCCGTGTCACGGCACATTTTGCCCGAAATGATGCGTTTGACCGCGCTCACGCCGACCGACATACTTGCCTCGCGCTCTCTTGCAAGGGCGTCGTCCTTCCAGTGGTAATACTCTGCCACGCCGAGCTGCGCGTCGCCGTCCTGATGGAGCAGGAGCAAATCAAGCCGCCCGCTGCCGTTGAGGTCAACGGTCATAAATTCCGTGTAGTTCGTATTCAGCAGGTCGACCAGCGTGCCGTCGCGCAGGGCATAGACGTTCAGACTCTGCGGGACGCCCTCACCGAGCTGCCGCCCGACGATGATCTCGTTTCCGCCGCGGTCGTCCAGCTCCGCATACTGCACGCGGTCGAAGGCGTTTCCGGCGCCGACCGCCTGCGCAATGGGGACGAAGCGGCTGTCCTGCTTGTCGAAGATCGTCAGCGACAGCGGCGTGTCCGTGCCGGATTTCCAGAATACGATCGCCTCGTCCTCGCCGTCGCCGTCGAGGTCGATGAGCTGCACTGCCTGCTGATTTTCGCCCTTGGTGGGCGGGCTGTAGCTCACGTCGTCGCCGATCGCCTTTTCAATGGCGCTTTGCAGATCGTAAAAATTCTCCGACTGCTTCGGCACGGCATACAGGCTCTCCGCCGGTTCCAGAAAGCAGCCGCACAGGGCAATCATCAGCCCGAGCACGACGCACAATGCGCATGTCCGTTTCACCGCAGCAGCTCCTTTCTCAAATCGTTCGGTATCGTAACCGCTTTGCGGTTATTATAGCACAGGAAGTTACGAAAGTGTAGTGGCTTTGTTACGAAATTTGAGTTTTTATTTCAAAACCACGCAGTCTTTCCCCAAATTCTCCCGCAATTCTCCCAGCATGTCATCGCGCAGCGCACAGGTCGTTCCTCGCCGCACGCCGGAGTCGGCAAAGTAGAGCACCGCCTGCGTCTGACCGGGGAACATGTTAAGGATGGCACGGGTCTTGCGGTCGGCAGTGCTGCCCTCCGTGGGAAGCTTGAGATAAAGCTTCTGGGCCACGGGCTTTGCCACCTCACTGAGCAGGCGCAGGTCATTTGCGACCATCTGCGGCGCTT
This sequence comes from uncultured Oscillospiraceae bacterium, assembly GCA_964425295.1. Lineage (GTDB taxonomy): Bacteria > Bacillota > Clostridia > Oscillospirales > Oscillospiraceae > JAZOXB01. The sequence continues at coordinate 3,646 of CAYRMX010000050.1, forward strand.
TTTCGTCGCGCACGGAGAGTCTGCCCTCCACGACGACCGCCGTATTTTCCTTGAGCAGCTCGCCACTCTTGGCGATCACGTTGGAGAAAACCAGCAGCTCCATCGCCGCCGTGTCATCCTCCAGTGTCACATACGCCATCATGGAGTTGTTGCGCGTCGTCTTCATGCGCACCGTCTCCACGACGCCCGCAATGCGCGCGGTCTGCTCGTCGCGGTAGACGCCGTCGCCGCTTTCAAACGACTGCATGATGCGCAGGATCGGCACGACCCCGCTGCCCTTGAGCTGTTTGCGGTATTCGTCCATCGGGTGCCCCGTCAGGTACAGCCCGATCGTCTCCTTTTCCATCTGCATCAGCTCATTTTTCGGCAGCTCCTCGAGGTCGGGCATGGGGACGGTATTTTTCTCCGTCTCCCCGCCGTCCAGCATGTCGAAAAGCTGAAGCTGCCCCGCCAGATTGTGCTTTTTGCTGTTCGCCACGGCGTCAAGCACCGCTTCGTAGCACGCGAGCATCTGCGCCCGATTGTGCCCCAAGCTGTCCATTGCGCCGCACTTGATGAGGTTCTCCACCGCGCGGCGGTTGAGGTCGGATTCATACATCCGCTCGGCGAAGTTCTCCAGCGAGGTGAACTTGCCGTTCTGCTCGCGCTCTGCGACCATCTGCCGCAACAGTCCGCGCCCGATGTTCTTGACCGCGCCAAGCCCGAAGCGAATGCCCTCCGGCTCGACGGTGAACTTGTCTTCCGAGGTGTTGATGTCCGGGTGCAGCAGGGCGATGCCCATTTCGCGGCACTCGGCGATGTATCCGGCGGTCTTCGTCGTGTTGTCCAGCACCGATGTCAGCAGCGCCGCCATATATTCCTTCGGGAAATGGCACTTGAGGTACGCCGTGTCGTAAGCGACCTTCGCGTAGCACACGGCATGTGCCTTATTGAACGCATAGTTCGCAAAATCGAGGATTTCCTTGTAAATCGCCTGCGCCGCCGACTCACTGACGCCGTTTTTGACCGCACCGGCAATGCCGCGCTCCTCGTCGCCGTAGACGAACGCCTGCCGCTCGGCAACGATGACCTTTTCCTTTTTCTTGGAGATCGCGCGGCGCATGTTGTCCGCCTGCCCGAGGCTGTAGCCGCCGAGCTTGCGGAAAATTTCGATGACCTGCTCCTGATAGACGATGCAGCCGTAGGTGACGGACAAAATCGGCTCAAGCTGCGGGCAGAGGTAGGTGATCTTCTCCGGATGGAGCTTGTTGTCGATAAATCGCGGAATGGAGTCCATCGGGCCGGGGCGGTAGAGCGCCACGATTGCCGTCAGATCTTCGATCGACTGCGGCTTCATGTTGATGCACACGCCCGTAATGCCCGCCGATTCCAACTGGAACACGCCCGACGTCTTGCCCTCGGAGAGCATGCGGAAGCTTTCCGGGTCGTCATCGCGCACGGTTTGCAGCTTGAACTCGGGGTGGTTTTTGCGGATTTCGCGCTCCGCATCGTCAATGATCGTCAGATTTCGCAAGCCGAGGAAGTCCATTTTGAGCAGCCCCAGCTCCTCGATCGTCGTCATGGTGAACTGCGTGACGATCGTATCGTCGTTCTTCGCCAACGGCACATAGTCCGACACGGGATTCTTCGTGATGACCACGCCCGCTGCATGCGTCGACGTGTTGCGCGGCATGCCCTCCAACGCCCGCGCCGTGTCGACCAGCTTTTTCACCCGCTCGTCTCCGTCATAGACCTGCTTGAGCTGCGGAGAGACCCGCAGCGCCTCGTCAAGCGTCATGTGAAGTGTCGTCGGAATGAGTTTTGCCACCGCGTCCGTCTCGGCATAGGTGAAGTTCAGCGCCCGCCCGACGTCGCGGATGGCAGCGCGCGCCGCCATCGTGCCGAACGTGACGATCTGCGCCACATGATCCTTGCCGTACTTGCGCATGACGTAATCGATGACCTCGCCTCGCCGCGCCTGACAAAAATCCATGTCGATATCCGGCATGCTCACACGCTCCGGGTTCAAAAAGCGCTCGAAATAGAGGCTGTATTTCATCGGGTCGAGGTCGGTGATGTGCAGACAGTAGGAAACCATCGCGCCCGCCGCCGAGCCGCGCCCCGGGCCGACGGGGATCTCCTGACTGCGCGCATAAGCGACAAAATCCGCCACGATCAGGAAATAATCGACATAGCCCATCTTTCGTATCATAGACATCTCGTATTCCAGCCGTTCGCGGTAGCCCTCCGGGTCGTTCGGATAACGTTCGCGGTAGCCGTCGCGGCAGAGCTTGGAGAACCAGCCCCATGCGTCGTATCCCTCCGGATATTGGAACGCGGGCAGATGGTATTTGCCGAACGTGAATTCCACGTTGCAGCGATCGGCAATGCGCTGCGTATTCTCGATCGCCTCCGGCTGATTGGGGAACAGTGCGCACAGCTCGTCTTCGGATTTGATGTAAAATTCCTGCGTTTCAAAGCGCATGCGGTTCGGGTCTTCGACGGTCTTGCCCATCTGGATGCACATGAGGACATCTTGAATATAGCTGTCCTCCCGCGTCAGATAGTGCGCATCGTTGGTCACGACAAGGGGCAGCCCCGTCTCCTCGGACAGGCGCAGAATCCCGCGGTTGACGTCCTTTTGTTCCGGCAGACCGTGGTCTTGCAGCTCAAGGTAGAAATTACCCTCACCGAAAATCTCCGCCAGCTCCAACGCATGCTTTTTTGCGCCCTCATAATCCCCGCTGCGCAGCCGCCGCGGGATACCGCCGGCAAGACACGCCGAAAGGGCGATCAAGCCCTCGGAATGCTCGCGCAGCAGCGCCATGTCCACGCGTGGGCGGACATAAAAGCCGTCCAGAAACGCCATAGACACCATATAGCTCAGATTGCGGTAACCCGTTTCGTTCTCGCACAGCAAAACCAGATGCTGCGCCTCGTTGTCCACGCCATGAACGCGGTCGGTCATGCCGCGCGGCGCAACATAGACCTCACAGCCGATGATGGGCTTGATGCCCGCCGCCTTTGCCGCGCGGTAAAAGTCGATCACGCCGTACATTACGCCGTGGTCGGTGATTGCCACGGCGGTCTGCCCCAGCTCCGCGACGCGCTTCATCAGCCCGCCGATGCGGCATGCGCCGTCGAGCAGGCTGAATTCCGTATGAACATGAAGATGTGCAAACGACATGGCTCTCCCCCGTTTCCGTTTATTCCTCCGCCATTGCCAGCAGGCGCCGCAGGCGGTGATTGATGGCGGACTTGCTCAGCGGCGGCTCGTGCAGAGCGGCTAGCTCCGTCAGTGTCGCCTCCGGATGCGCCCGGCGCAGTGTTGCCGTCTCGCGTAGCTTTTCCGGCAGCGTTTCCAGCAGCCCCCGCTCCTCAAGCGTCCGCAGCGCGGCAAGCTGCTCCTGCGCCGCCGCGACCGCCTTGTCGACATTTGCGGAGTCGCAATTCGTCTTGCGGTTGGCGTCATTGCGCCAATCCTTCTCGATCTTCGCCGACATCACTGCCATCGCGCTGACCGGCGCACCGATCGCCGTCAGAAAATCCTCGATGGAATCGCTCTGCTTGTAATATAACACAGAGCTCCCCTTGCGTTCCGTCTCCTTCGGCGTCAGCTCCATCTCGCGCATAAGCGTCTCCGTCTCGCGGCTGACCTTCAAATGCGTCGTGGAAAGCTCCAAATGATAACGCTTTTCGGGGTCGGTCACCGACCCGCCCGCGAGGAACGCCCCGCGCAAAAAGGCTCTGCGGCAGCACTCCTGCTCCAAAAGCGCGAAATTGACATGCAGCGCCACGCTGCTGTCCGCGGAAAAGCCGCACTGTGCAAAGACCCGCCGAATTTTCTCCGCGTCCGTGAGCAAAAAGGTCTGTTTTCCCTGTGCATTCGGCTCGGGCAGGGCATCAAAGCGCACGCCCAGCGCCCTGCTGAACAGCTTCGGCAGCCGCGCGGCAAATTCGCGGCTCTCGGTCACGATGCGGATGCAGTCGGCGGAGAAGGTATTGGCATAGAGCAGCGTCCCCAGCGTCTCCGCCAGCGCGCAGCACTTTTTCTCCGGCTCAGTCCGGCAAAGCTCGCTCTTCACATTTCCGGCAAACGACATTTCTCTCCGCTCCTTTCTCCTTATCCGCGCTCGATATCGCGGTGCAGCACCGCCGTTTCGTGTCCGGCGTCTTCCAGCGCCCGCGCCAGTGCCTCCGTCACCACCACGCTGCGGTGGCGTCCGCCCGTGCAGCCGATGGCAACGCGCAGCTCAGGGCGTTTTTCCTCCATTGCCGCAATCTGCGTCAGCAGTTGCAGCAGCGTCCGCACAAAGGCAACGCTCTCGTCATGTTTGAAGATATATTCCCGAACAGGCTCGTCCAGCCCGCTCATCGCCCGCAGCTCCGGCACCCAATAGGGGTTGTCGAGGCAGCGGACGTCAAACAGCATGTCCGCCGCGGGCTGACCGTATTTCCGCCCGAATGATATCAGCTCAAATTTCATTCCAGATGCGAACCTCCGGTTCAAGGCGAACGCCCGTCGCGTCCAGCACACGCGACTGCACCAGCGCGATCAGCTCCCGAACATCCGCCGCCGTCGCGCCGCCGCGATTGACGACGAAGCCCGCGTGCTTTTCCGACACCGCCGCCCCGCCGACCGTCAGTCCTTTCAGCCCCGTCTGCTCGATCAGCGCCGCCGCATAGCCGTTTTCCGGGCGCTTGAACGTGCTGCCCGCAGACGGCAGTTCCAACGGCTGCGACGCGCGGCGCTTTTCGTTCAGCGCATAGATCTCGGCTCGCACCGCTTCCTCCGAGCTGTGCCGCAAGGCAAAGCACGCGCGGACGATGACGCCCTGCATGCCCTGAAATACGCTTCTGCGGTAGCCGAAGCCCTGCGCCTCGCCGGAAAACCGCTCGATTGTCCCGTCCGGATGCATAAAATCCGTCCAGAGCGCGACCTGCGCCAGCTCTCCGCCGTAAGCTCCGGCGTTCATATAAATGCCGCCGCCGACCGTTCCGGGGATGCCGTGCGCAAATTCCAGCCCGCTCAGGCCGTTGCGCGCGGTAAACATCGCCGTCTGCGCCAGCGTCATGCCCGCCATCGCCGTGACCTGCGTCTTCTCCGTCAGTGCCAGCCCCATGAACGTATCACGCAGACAGATGACCAGCCCGCGCACGCCCTCGTCCGGTGCGAGCACATTCGTCCCCGCGCCGAGGATTCGCAGTTCAAGCCCGAATTCCCGCGCAGCGCGTAGGATTCCGCTCAGCTCCGCCGCATTGCGCGGAAACGCCATGACCTCCGCCGGGCCGCCGATGCGAAACGACGTGTGCTTCGCCAGCGGTTCTTCCGAACTGAGCGCAAACGGCGGCAGCAGCTCCGAAAGCCGCTGCTTCCATGCGCAGTTTTGCTTCATATTCCTCACGACTCCATTCATGCGCATACTTCTGATAATACCTATTTATTATATCATACCGTTTCGTCAAATGGAACACCCATTCAAAAAAATCAGGGAGTTTCACTCCCCGATTTGCTTTTCTCTGTATCAGAAGCTCTGTCCGTTGTGCTCATCAAAATGGCGGTTGATTTGCTCGGTGAACTCTGCGGCGGCGTTGTAGCCCATCTTTTTCTGACGGTTGTTCATCGCCGCGACCTCCAAAATGACCGCAAGGTTTCTGCCCGGCTTGACCGGGATGGTCACGGCGGGCACTTTGACGCCCAGCAGATCCATGTACTGTTCCTCCAGCCCCAGCCGGTCATAAATCTGCTCCGCGCTCCACGGCACAATGTTAATGACCAGATCGATCGCCGTCTCCTTCTTGATCGCCGCCATACCGAACAGCTTCGCCACGTTGATGATGCCGATGCCGCGAATTTCGATGTAATTCCG
>CAYRMX010000051.1:0-9385 GCA_964425295.1 uncultured Oscillospiraceae bacterium
GATTACAAGCGCATCCTTGAGATCTTCCGGAAGTACAACGTGCGCTACTTCTTCTACAACGGCGGCAACGACTCGATGGACACCTGCAACAAGATCAACCGCTACATGAAGAGCGTCGGCTACGAATGCCGCGTCTTCGGCGTGCCCAAGACCATCGACAACGACCTCTTCGGCACCGATCACTGCCCCGGCTTCGCCTCCGCTGCGAAGTACATCGCCACCTCGTTCATGGAAGTTTCCCGCGACAGCAAGGTCTATGACAAGGGCATGATCACCATCATCGAGTGCATGGGCCGCCACGCCGGCTGGCTCACCGCCGCCTCCGTCCTCGCGGGCGAAAAGGGCGACGGCCCCGATCTCATCTACCTGCCCGAAGTCGATTTCAACATGGAAGACTTCCTCGACGACGTCGTCCGCATCTATAACGCAACCGGCAAGTGCCTCGTCGCCGTTTCCGAGGGCGTCCACTATTCCGACGGCAGCTTCGTCTCCGAGGCGCAGACCTCCGGTACGGACGGCTTCGGTCATGCACAGCTCGGCGGTCTTGCCGCGCGTCTGGCATCCATTGTCAAGGCGGCGACCGGCGCAAAGGTTCGCGCCATTGAGCTTTCCCTGCTCCAGCGCTGCGCCGCGCACTGCGCTTCCGCCCGCGACATCGAGGAATCTTTCAACTCCGGCAAGGTCGCCGTGGAGTCCGCGATCGCCGGCGAAAGCGGCAAGATGGTCGGCTTCCGCTGCGACCGCACGAACGGCTATGTCTGCCACTATGAGCTGTTTGATCTGGAAAAAGTCGCCAACTTTGAGAAGAAAGTGCCGCTTGAGTGGATCACCAGCGACAATTCCTACGTCACCGAAGATTTCGTCGACTACTGCCAGCCGCTCATTGAGGGCGAGACGTCCCTGCGCTATGAGGACGGTCTGCCCCGCTTCGCAAAGCTGAAGCAGGTTTTTGCCGAATAATGGAACTAAAAAAGACGGTTTTCCGATTGGAAAACCGTCTTTTTTGCATTATTTGTGGTATTTTGTGCCGGCTTGGATGGTCTCGGCGCGATAAATCTGTTCGAGCGCCATGACGCGCATGAGGTGGTGTGGGAAGGTCATCGCGCCGAAAGACAGGCGAAAATCCGCCGCTTTTTTGATTTGCGGGTCGATGCCGAATGACGAACCGATCAGAAAACACGCCGCGCTTTTGCCGCTGAGTTTGACCTCGCGCAGTTTATCGGCGAATTTCTCGGATGAGAGAGGCGTGCCCTCCGGCGTCAGGACGCAGAACCATGCGTTTTTGGGGAGTTTGGCTTCGATCAGTTCCGCTTCACGCGACAGTCCGGCGGCAATTTCGGCGGGTGAGGGATCGTCGGGAAGACGCTGTTCCGGCAACTCGATAAGTGTAAATTTGCAGTACGCGCCAAGTCGCTTTACATATTCTTCAGACGCCGCGAGATAGAATTTTTCTTTCAATTTTCCGACCGTGATAAGCGTGATGGAGAACATGGTTTCGACTCCTTTTGTGCGCGTTGGCGTGATATTTAGAGTTTGATGAATCGGCGGACACCCCGGACGGGTGTCGCTACGGTGTTGTTCGATGGCGTGCGAACCGAGACATTGAGGACGCCGTCCTCTATTGATTGTGGGTCTGTAGGGATGAGGCATGCCTCATCCGTGCCGGCAGTTTCGGAATGCAAAATGTCTCTGAAAATTGAAAGTGCCACGGCGGAGGCATACCCGCAGGGGGCACGGCGTAGCCATGACTGAGGGGTAGTCAGACCTTTGTTATCGAAATTTGCCGTAATTGTGTTTTTTCTCTCCCTCAGTCAGCTTCCTCGTCAGAGGGAGCAATTGCGTGCGGTGCAATATTGCGGTGGGATGAGGGATCCCGCCCTACAGACAAAATACGGCAGCCTCTGCATTTACAATTCGTCGGCGCAGCCGACTCCACACCGATTCACTTTTCACTATTCACTGACTGAAGCGGCGGGGGTAAGCCCCAGCCCCACGGATAAAATACGACAGGGCCAATGTCACTTTCGTCAGCGGAGGAAGCCCTCGAGGATTTTTTCTTCTGCCTGTTCGGGGGTGAGGCCGAGGGTCATGAGCTTCAGAATCTGCTCGCCGGCGATGCGTCCGATCGCCGCCTCGTGAATGAGGCTCGCGTCGACGTGGTTGCAGGTGATCTCCGGAATGGCGCGCACTTTGGCGCTGCCCATAATAATCGCGTCGCATTGTACATGTCCGAAGCATTTTTCGTTGCCCTCCACGCGCGGATAGAACACCTGCGAGGAGCTTTCCTGCGCGACGGAGCGGGAGACGACCTGCGCCTTGCTGTCCGCGCCGTTGAGGAAGACGTCCATCTCCGAGACGGCGTGCTGTGCGCCGTGCGTGAGCAGGTTTTCGCGAATGATGATCTCGCTGCCCTCGGCGCAAACCGCCTTAGTGTAACGTTTTGTGTCATCCACGCCCTTGATCTGGCTCGTTTCCAGCGTGACGCTTGCGCCCTCCTCCAGATAGAGGATGGTCTGCGGGTTCAAAATGCGCTTGCCCGTTCCGTCGCCCTCGCCATAGTGCTTTTCAATGTACTTCACACGGGCATTTTTCCCGACATAGAACGTGTGGATGCCGTCGTGCTCGCTGTCGCAGTCGCCGCAGTTGTGGATGCCGCAGCCCGCGACGATCGTCACGTCCGCGCCCTCGCCGACGAAAAAGTCGTTATACACCATGTCCTGCATGCCCGATTTGCTCAAAACGACCGGGATATGCACCGATTCGTCCTTTGTAAACGGCGCGATACGGATGTCGATGCCGTCCTTGTCGGTCTTTGACTCGATGACGATGTGCTCGGTGTTGCGGCGGAACGCCTTTTCACCGTCGCTGCGGATATTGACGGCGCCCTCGCCGGTGCCTTTCATGTCCGCGACGATCTCAAGAATGTGCTTCTGGATATCGTTCAGCATGTTCCGTCCACCTCCAGTCGATTGCAGCTCATGACCGTGTCCGCCATGATTTTCGGATAAATCTCCTCGACGCTGCCGCGCGCGGAGACCGTACCGTTCGCCACGAGGACGATCTCGTCGGCGAGGCGAATGATGCGCTCCTGATGGGAAATGATCAGGATGGTCGCTTCCTTTTTGTCGTGGATTTCGCGGAACGTCTCGGTCAGGCGCGCAAACGACCACAGGTCGATGCCCGCCTCCGGCTCGTCGAAGATCATCAGGTCCCCGTGGCGCGCGAGCACCGTGGCGATCTCAATGCGCTTGACCTCGCCGCCGGAAAGACTGGTGTCCACGTCGCGATCGATATAATCGCGTGCACAAAGCCCGACGCGCGTCAGGTACGAGCAGGCGACGCCGTGCGGCATTTTTTCGCCCGCAGCGATGTCGAGCAGGTCGCGCACTTTCATGCCCTTGAAGCGCGGCGGCTGCTGGAATGCGTAAGAAATGCCCAGCCGCGCACGTTCCGAGACGGACAAGCCCGTGATGTCCGTGCCGTTCCAGACGATGCTGCCGCCGGTCGGACGGTTTATGCCCATGACGGCGCGGGCGAGGCTGGTCTTGCCACCACCGTTCGGGCCGGTGATGACCACAAAGCGCTTGTCGGCGATGGTCAGGCTGACGTCGCGCAGAATATCGACGCTGCCGTTTTCGCCGTCTACGCGATAAGACAGGTTTTTGATCTCTAACATATTGTTTCCTCTTTTCGGGCGTTCGGGTTTTTTCGTGTTCCGTCGGTGCGGATTTTCCAAAATCCGTCCGGGCACACTTGCCCATTTTCATATCTATGAATATAGCATATTTTTCCCGCAGTTGCAAGGTTTTATGAAATTTCCCCTGTGAGGAAGAATTTGTCAGACGTCCCTGTGCAACAAATTCCTTATATTATAATGTATACCCTTGCTTTTTCCACAAAAATGTGGTAAAATAAGCTGAATTCGTATGATGGAAAGGAGTCGGCTATGTATTCCAACGCTTATGTTTGGTCACGCGTCTTGTCGTATTTGGAACAGCATTCTCCGTCGCTGGCGGTCGCTTCGTTTTTTGACGACGCTGAGGTCGCCGAACTGACCGAGGAGAAGCTGGTGGTCTATTCCCCCTCTCCGTTCCGCAAGGATGTCATCGTAAATCGTTATACCGACCTCATCAAGGACGCCATGCGCGAGCTGTTTCAGACCGAGATTGAGCTGGTCGTGCTCGATGAGGAGGAGTTCCCGCAGTATTCACTGGGCAAAAAAAAGCGCACCTTTGCGGAATTCAATTCGCAGTATACGTTCGACACGTTCGTGGTCGGTTCGTCGAATCAGCACGCGTTTTCCGCTGCCGAAGCGGTCGCCGAAGAGCGCACCGCTGCGTATAATCCGCTGTTTCTCTATGGGCAGTCCGGACTGGGCAAGACCCACCTGCTCTATGCCATTGCCAACCGCATTCAACAAAAGCATCCGGATTACAACATTGTCTACCTCACGGGCGAGCAGTTCACAAACGAGTTTATTGAAGCTGTTCGGAGCGGCAAAAACTTCGAATTTCGCGATAAATACCGCAATGCGGACTTGTTTTTGATTGACGATATTCAATTTATCGCCGGTAAGGACGCAACGCAGGAGGAATTTTTCCACACGTTCAACACGCTCTATGAAAATCACCATCAGATCGTTTTGACGTCCGACCGCGTGCCGAGCGACATGCTCCGGCTGGAAGACCGTCTGCGCACACGTTTCGAATGGGGTCTGATCGTCGACGTGCAGCCGCCCGATTATGAAACGCGCTGGGCGATCACGAAAAACAAGGCAATGTCACTGGCGCTGACGCTGCCGGACGACGTGTGCGATTACATCGCGGAAAATATCACCAATAATGTCCGTCAGATTGAGGGTACGGTCAAGAAAATCAAGGCGTATCACGACCTGACCGGCATGCCGATGGACGTGGCGAACGTCTCTCGCGCGATCAAGGACATGTATAAGGGCAAGGCGCAGACCGTCCCCACGCCCGACCTCATCATCAGTGAGGTCTGTCGGTTCTATTCACTTGAGGAGAGCGTGCTGCGCGGTTCGCAGAAGAATAAGGGCACGGTCGAAGCGCGTCAGGTCGCAATGTATCTGATTCGTAAATTGACAAATTTGTCGTTGCCGGAGATTGCCGAGGAGTTCGGCAAGAACCACACCACCGTGCTTTACGCCATCCGTCGCGTCGAGGAGGAGCTTGCCAATTCATCCAACGGCTTGCAGGACAACGTCCGCGATATCACCGCGAATATCAATTCGAGATTGTGAGCTGTCCCCGCCGAGCCTGCGCATTTTTGCAATGCGGCGTTCCGACGGATACCACAACAACGGCGGCGTGGTGGCAAGCCGCCCGACAGACATAGACCGTTAGTACATACGACGAAAAAACTCCGCGCTGCCGTTTTTAACTATTCGTTACATTACTTTCACTTATTCACACCCCCTGTCAAATGTGCAAAACTTTTCTGTGTAAAACCCAAATCGCGAATTTTTCACAATTAGCCTGTCAATAACCCTCTTGGGATTGCACAGGCGGCTGTGAATGCAAACCCCTTGCGGCGTCTGCGTTTGACGGACTTTTGCACATAACTTTTTACTACGGACGTTTATTACTGAAATATATCCTTCCTATCTATATAGATAGAAAGAAAGTGAGGCGTTTTGAATGAAGTTCACCTGTGAAAAAGCGCTGCTCGTTTCGGCGCTCTCCGTCGCCGGGCGCACGGTCGCTCAGAAAAGCACGATCCCCTGTCTCGAGGGCATTCTGCTCCGCGCCGGGGTCGGCGTGCAGCTTACCGGTTTTAACCTCGAAACCGGAATCACCGTCAAGGTCGCCGCGAACGTCACCGAAGCGGGCGTCTGCGTCATGCCGGCGCGCCTGTTCTTCGACATCGTGCGCAAGCTGCCCGACGAGGAAGTCACGATCCACGTCGACCAGAAGCTGCAAGTCAGCATTGTCGGCGGCGCTTCGACCTTTAAAATCACCGCAATGGACGCCGAGGATTATCCCGACCTGCCCGACGTTAACTCTACGAAAGGCATTTCCCTGCCGCGCAGTATTTTGAAAGAAATGATCGGCGGAACGATCTTCTCGGTGTCCGAAAATCAGGCGCGCCCCATCCATACCGGATGCCTGCTCGAGGTCTGCGACGAGAGTATTACGATGGTCGCCGTGGACAGCTTCCGTCTGGCGCGGCGGACGTGGCACAGCGAAGAACCAATCGGCCGTGAGATGAAGTTCGTCGTTCCGGCAACCGGTCTGCGCGAGGTGGAGAAAATTTTGGACGATACCGATGAGCCGGTCATTTTCACCCTCGGTGAAAAGCACATTTTGTTTGAGGTCGGCGACGCAACCCTCGTCTGCCGCGTGCTGGAAGGCGAGTTTATCGACTGGCGGCGGGTCGTTCCGTCCAATAACGGGACAATTTTGACCGCGAATGTCGCCGAATTGACTGCTACGATCGAGCGCGTCAGCCTGATCGTCTCGGAGAAAATCAAAAGTCCGGTGCGCTGCGTGTTCGGCGAGAACACGGCGGATTTCCGCACGGTCAATACGATCGGCTCTGCGCACGACACCTGCACCGTCGCCGGTAACGGCGGCGAGCTGGAAATCGGCTTCAATTGCCGTTATCTGCTTGATGCGCTGCGCGCCGTCCCGACGGAAGAAGTCACGTTAGAATTACAAAACGGACTGAGTCCCATCGTTTTCACCCCCGTCGACGACAAAATGGACTTCGCTTATATGGTTCTGCCCGTCCGGCTGCATTAACGTAAGAAAATAAGACAGAAAATCCGCCGGCGTAGGGGGCGGCGTTCACGACGCCCCATCCCCGCGCCACAGCGCATATTTCAAATTGTCTGCGGAGCGGACACCGCAACTCTTCACTTTTCACGATTCACTCGCCGCAATCGCGGCGGAGGCATGCCTCCACCCTACATTCACTATTCACTGAAAAAAGAGGATCATCACATGAAAGTCAAGGTTCGGCGGGTTGCCGCCGGGGATGTGCCCGTGGAGATCACCACGGAATTTATCAAGCTTGAAAGCTTCCTGAAGCTCGCAAACGCCGTTTCCAGCGGCGGCATGGCGAAAAACCTGATTCAGGACGGTCTTGTCGACGTCAACGGCGAGGTATGCACTATGCGCGGAAAAAAACTGCGCGACGGTGACCGCGTTCGCTTTGAAAACGTGACATATCTGGTCAAAAATGCGGCTCAATAGCCTGTATCTTCGAGGTTTCCGAAACTATTCGGAGTCAAAAGCAAAATTTGTTCCGGGCGTGAATCTGCTTGTCGGCGGCAACGCTAACGGCAAGACCAACCTGTTAGAAGCAATCACCTACCTCTCCACCGGGCGCGCGTTTCGCACGCGGCGCGAGCAGGAGCTGATCCTCTTTGGCGCGGAATTTGCCGAGATTACGGCGGAGCTGACCTCGCAGGAACGGGAACAGACGCTCAAGGCGATTCTGTTTTCCGGACGACGACCGCGTCAGCTCTGGCTTAACGGCGTCAAACAGAAGACCGCTGCGGCGACCGCCGGCGTGCTGACGAGCGTGCTGTTCTGCCCCGAAGATCTGCTCGTGCTCAAAAAGGGCGCTGCGCCGCGGCGTCGGCTGCTCGACACTGTGATTTGCCAGCTTCGCCCAAATTATGACGCCGCGTTGGGCGAATATTCCCGCCTTTTAGAGCAGAAATCCGCGATTTTGCGCAATGAAAATGTTTCGTTACGTTCTGTTTTGCCGGAGTATAATGCGCGGATGGCGCAGGTCGGCGCGCTGCTGATTTCCTACCGCGCACGGTATTTGAAAGCGCTGGGCGAATGCGCCGCGGCGTTCCATAAGGAATTTTCCGGCGATAAAGAGCAACTTACATTGCAATATCATACGGTTTCGACCGTTTCCGACCCCTTTGCGCCGCCGGAAATCCTGCGCGCGCAGCTCGTGGAGCATCAGGAAAGCCACGCGCGGGCGGAGTTGGAGAGCGGGATGTGCCTTTCCGGGCCGCACAAGGACGATTTTGAGGCGTCGCTCAACGGCATGAGCATGAGCGCCTTTGCCTCGCAGGGACAGACGCGCACCGCGACCATTTCCATCAAGCTTGCCGAGCGCGAGCTGATGCGCCGCGAGAGCGGAGAAGAGCCGGTACTGCTGCTTGACGACGTGCTGTCCGAGCTGGACGCCGGACGGCAGGATTTTGTGCTCAATCAGCTTCGGAGCGGGCAGGTGTTCATCACCTGCTGCGAAACCGACCGCCTGACCGACTTGGGACAGGTGCTCCGCGTCGAAAACGGGAACGTTTTCGGGAGTGAAGCGTGATTGTATTCGCTGCACAAAGGGAAATTTAACGGCGGGCGCAAGCCCCTGCTCAACGGGACGTTTATCGAATTGCGGTTGTAGGGATGGGGCATGCCCCATCCGCGTCGTCACATTTATTTTGCAAAATGCCTTCGAAAATCGAAACTGCCACGGCGGAGGCATGACTCCGCCCTACGATACGTCTATCGAACTGCGCAGCGCAAATTTGAATTCGTCGGCGCAGCCGACACCACAACTATTCACTCTTCACCATTCACTTTTCACTACACAAGATACCGGGGAAAATTGCGATGTACATTTCAATCGGCGGAGACATGGCGGTGCGCGAACGGGCGATCATCGGCATTTTTGACCTCGACAATACCTCATTTTCCAAGCACACGCGGGCGTTTTTGACCGAAGCGGAAAAACAGGGCGAGGTTGTCGACGTGTCCGGCGAGCTGCCGAAAAGCTTCCTTTTGACCGAGGAATTCGGTATGCGGCACGTTTATTTGACGCAATTTAACGCGTCAGTTATGGAAAAACGCGCAAAGTAAAATCTCGGGCATTTACCTGATAGATCTTCGCCCGACAACCCTTTATCAAACTGCCAACGATGGGTCTGTTGACCCCGACAATATGTAAGGAGGACGTTCCATGTCCGAAGAATTTACGCAAAACATTGAACAGACTGTGCAAAACGAACAGATTGACCACATCGAACCGACCGAGCAGATGGACACTTCGGTGGCGAAGGAGTATGACGCGTCGCAGATTCAGGTTCTCGAGGGTCTGGAAGCGGTGCGCAAGCGCCCGGGTATGTATATCGGCTCAACCTCGTCGAGCGGTCTGCATCACCTCGTCTATGAGATCGTCGACAACTCCATCGACGAAGCGCTCGCCGGTTACTGCAAGCACATCTCCGTGACCATCAACGAGGGCGACACCGTCACTGTCACGGACGACGGCCGCGGCATTCCGGTCGACATCCAGGTGCAGACCGGCAAGCCCGCGCTGGAGGTCGTCTTCACCGTTCTGCACGCCGGCGGCAAGTTCGGCGGCGGCGGCTACAAGGTCTCCGGCGGTCTGCACGGCGTCG
>CAYRMX010000052.1:0-9348 GCA_964425295.1 uncultured Oscillospiraceae bacterium
GGCGTATCTTTACGCCAAGCGCGAATGGCGTCCGCGCGAGGAAAACGCCTTCACCCCCGCCCTGTGCAACCGCATCGACCGCAACACCGGCGGCATCGTCATCGCCGCGAAGACCGCCGAAGCGCTGCGCGTGATGAACCGGAAGATCAAAGACCGCGAGCTGGACAAGCGCTATCTTGCTGTTGTCGAGGGCACGCCAAAGCCGGAAAAGGGCGTTTTGAAAGGCTTTTTGTTCAAAGACAGCGTCAAAAACCGCGTCTTCGTCACCGACGCCCCGCAGCCGGGCGCAAAATCCTGCGAAACGCGATACACCGTCCTGCAAAGCCGCGGCGGGCTGTCGCTGGTGGAATGCGAGCTGATCACGGGACGCACACACCAGATCCGCGCCCAGTTTGCCCACGCCGGACATCCGCTGCTCGGCGACGGGAAATACGGCAAGCTCGACAAACGCTTTGACCGCCGCTATCAGGCACTCTATTCCTATCGGCTCACGTTCCGCTTCACCACCGACGCCGGCTGCCTGAACAACCTGAACGGCAAATCGTTCCAAGTCACCGCCGTCGACTTCGTCCGCGAATACTTCCCCGATTACGCGCAATAACGCCGAAAAGCAGCCACGGTTTTATCGTGGCTGCTTTTCGGTCAAAATTCGACGCTGACGGATTCGACGCCGTTTTCGCGGAAGTGCGCGAGGTATTTATCCATGCGTTTGGTCAGCTCGTCGTAGTTTTCGGGCGTGATCTCGGGGTAACCCATGTCGCGCTTGGCAAGCTCGTCGGCGAGGATGTCAAAGAAGACGCCGTCTTCATAATAGGCAATCGCCTCCTGAATGCCGCCCTCGTTGAACGCCCGCGACGGTAGGCTCACGCCCAGCCGGTTTTCCACCAGTGCGGACAGCGGCGTGCCTGCGCACAGCCCGAAAATTTTGCTTTCAATGCGGTCGTATTCCTCAATGCGGTCGTCGCCGCGGGTGGAGTTGAGGATCCAGTTGCCGATGTAGACCAAATCCAAAAGCTGACGGAATTCTCCGTTGGTCAGTTCGATCGTCATTTCCGTCCACCTTCCTTTCTCTGCTATTATACAGGCCAGTGGCGGATTTTTCTACCTTAAAATGAAAAATTGCGGAAAAAGGGCTTGTTTTTGCGCCCAAAATCACATATAGTATAATGACTCAAAGTTTTGGAGGAAATTTCTGGTGAGAAAACTGAGTGTATGCGTCTTGTTCGGCGGCATTTCGCCGGAGCATGAGGTGTCGCTCCGATCGGCGGAGTCGGTGCTGAACAATCTGGACAAGGAAAAATATAATGTATTCCCCGTCGGCATCACCAAGAGCGGCGAGTGGATTCTCTATGGCGGCGAGGACTACAGCGCACTGCCCAGCGGCGAATGGCTGCACTGCGAGAAGAACCGCCGCGCGGCGATCTCGCCCGTGCGCGGGCAGGGATTGCTGAATTTTGAGGGCGACTGCGTCGTGCGTGAGCACATCGACGTCGTCTTTCCCGTGCTGCACGGCGAAAACGGCGAGGACGGCTCGGTGCAGGGACTGCTGCAATTGGCGGGAATCCCCTATGTCGGCCCGAACGTCGCCGCCAGCGCAACGTGCATGGACAAGACGCTGACGAAGCTGGTTGCCGACCGCGCGGGCATCCGTCAGGCTGCTTGGCGGCTGGTCACGGCGCAGGAGACGGAGAATGAAGCGGTTTTGGAGTCTCTGGAGGCGGCATTTGCCTATCCGATGTTCGTCAAACCGGCGGGAACGGGCTCTTCGGTCGGCGTGGCGAAGGTCAAAAACCGCGAGGCGCTGCGCACTGCGCTGCAAAATGCGGCAAAATTCGACAAAAAAATTCTGGTCGAGGAATTTATCAACGGCCGTGAGATCGAGGTCGCGGTGCTGGGCAACGACGCCCCGGCGGCGTCCGTCTGCGGCGAGATCGACTCCGGCACGGAATTCTATGACTATGACGCCAAGTATCTCTCCGACTGCGCCCGGCTCTATATCCCCGCCCGCATCGATGAGGAGACGTCTGAGCGCGTGCGCGACACCGCTGTGCGCGTCTACGGAGCGATGGGCTGCCGCGGACTGTCCCGCGTGGACTTTTTCGTGACCTATGACAAAAACGAGATCGTCTTCAACGAGATCAACACCCTGCCCGGCTTCACGTCCATCTCAATGTACCCGAAGCTGTTCGCCGCCAGCGGCATTCCCTATGCCGAGCTGCTCGACGACCTGATTGCATTGGCACCGGAGGAAAAATGACAGAGAAAGAAGTGGTTCTGACCCTCGTCAGCACCCAGCGCTTCAAGGACTGCGCGCCGGAGACGAGCAAGCTGGTCACGCAGGGGACACTCCGCGTGCTCGACGGAGCGCTGGAGCTTTCCTATGCCGAGACGGAGCTGACGGGTCTGAACGGGACGACGACGAGCTTCCGCATCGAGCCGGAGCGCATCGTCCTCAGCCGCAGCGGCGCGCTGACGTCGCAGATGGTCTTCGTGCCGGGCGAGGAGGACTGCTCACTGTATGACATGGGCTTCGGCGCGCTGATGATCGCGGTACGGACGGAGGAAATGGAGAGCGACCTGGGCGAAAACGGCGGCAAGCTGCGCGTTCGCTACGGCATCGCGGTCGAAAATGAGACGGCGGGCGAGATCGAATATCGCATGACCGTCCGCCCGAAGAAGAAATAAGAGAGGAAACACCATGCGATTTGGCAGAAAAGTGCCGCTCACGCAGTGCGACGCGGAGGCGTGGAAGCGGCAGTGGCAGTCGCTTGTGCCGCCGGAGTGCCGTGACGTGCCGATCACGCTGGACGGCGAGACGGTGATCGCCTTCGTGCAGATCAACCGCTTTGCTATGATGCTGCAAGACGGGCTGCTGATGGAGGCGAGCTTCTTTGACGTTTGCAGCTTTTTCCAGCGTGCAGGCTATCATGTGATCTGGCTCATGCGCTGCACGCAGGATATCCATAACGGCTATCTGAAGGCGAAATCTCTGCCAAACGGCGGCTATCGCTGGAATTGGAACAGCCCGACGACGAATTTCGGGCGCTGGACGTCCGATAATTTCAATGCCACGATTCTGCTTCAGCACGCGCAGCTTCCGCAGTGTGATATGGAGACGTGTGAAGAACGGATTTTGCAGCGCGTGACGTGGGCGGAGAGCGACGACCCGACGCGGATGATCCCGCAGCGGACGAAATTCCTGACGGTCGATTCCCCCGGCAGCCCGGCAGAGCTGCTGAAATGGCTGAACGGCGCATCCCTCAGCCGCGTGAGAGAATAGAGAACCTTGAACGGAGCAGCGTACTGCTCCGTTTTTTTTGCTGACGGATTTTGTACCACACTCATAGCTCCCTCTGACAAGGGAGGTTTTGGCGTGAAGCAAGACCAATATCTGTAGGGCATGCCTCCACCGTGGCAGCTACAATTTTCGGTAGTATTCTGCATGACGAATCTGTCGGCGCGGACGGGGCATGCTCCATCCCTACCGCCGTATCACGATAGCCGTCCTGTAAGGCAGAGGACTCACGCCGAAAGGCTTTGATGTGAAACGAGGTGCATTTTTGTCGACAGATTTTGCGCGGCGGAGATGAGCCGGGCATGGCGCAGACGGGTGAAAACGGGGGGCGGACGGAAAAATCGGAACATTTTTCACGCAAAATCCGTGCCAATGTCACTTCTTGTCGAGCAAAAGCACTGGAAATGCGTCGAAAACTGTGGTTGAATAGCAGCGGGAGGCGAAAAACGAATGCTTGCAAGACGACTGTTTGAGACGGTGCGGCTGCGCGGAGACGACGGGGCGGAGCTGCTTCTGGAATACTATCTGCTGTGCGACGAGGGCGGCGCGTGCCGCAGCTACGGCGCGGAGATCGTGCTTGCGCGCGGCGCGGAACGGGAGAGTGTCTGCGTGCGTGATATCACGACCTCGGATGCGCGGATCGCGCGACTGCTTACTCTGCTGTACCGCAACATGGTCACACCCTGCGCGCTGTATGAGGTGCTCGACGAGGCGCTCGACAAAATATGAAAAAAAGATAGACATTTTGTGTCGTGTCTGATAGAATAGAACTAAATATGGACAAATAAAGGAGTGCGTGTTATGAAATGCCCCTATTGCGGCTATCAGGAGAGCAAAGTGGTGGATTCCCGCCATTCCGATGACGGCGTGAGCATCCGCCGCCGCCGCGAATGCCTTTCCTGCCAGAAACGCTTTACGACTTACGAGACGGTGGAGAGTCTGCCGATCGTCGTGGTCAAAAAGGACAACAGCCGCGAACCGTTCGACCGCAATAAGATCCTGCGCGGCATGGTGCGCGCGTGCGAAAAGCGCCCGGTCAGCATGGCGGACATCGAGGCGGCGGTGACGGACATCGAGCAGATCGTCCAGAACTCCCTCGAACGCGAGGTCAGCACCGGTAAGATCGGCGAGCTGGTCATGGAGCGCATAAAGCCGCTCGATGAGGTCGCGTATGTGCGCTTTGCCTCGGTCTATCGCCAGTTCAAGGATATCAACAGCTTCATGCATGAGCTGAACAAGATTTTGGAAGAAAAATGATGAAAAAGCTGATCGCTGTTTTGACCGTTGTTCTGGTGTTGCTGGTGCTCCTTGCGGTGCTGCTTTGGACGGGCGTCCTCGGCGGCGCGCGCCGCGCCGAGGAAACGCAGGCGACCGAGGCGACCGAACCGCCCGCGACGCAGCCGCCTACGACTGAGCTGCCTCCCACGGAGCCGCCCACCGAGCCGGAACCCGAGGTCGTGGAAAATGATGCCGTCTATATTCTCGACGGCATTACGCTGAAAACCTATTGGATCGAAGAAACGCTTATGCTTCGTGCCGACGAGTTCCTTGCCGCGGCGGGGTTGGATGCCGACGGTGCTGCCCACGCCACAGACAAGGCTTGCGTGACGCTCGCGGCGGACGGAATGTCGCTTGCGCTCGATGGTGTGACCTATGACACCGTCGTTTCAGAAACGCTCTATCTTCCACTGGATGAGATCGTCGCCGTGTTTGACTACCCCGTCTGGCTCGACGAGCAGGACGGCACGACTTATATTTCCCCGAGCGCCCGCAGCTTTGAAATTCCGCAGGGTGTGAACGTCCCCGTGCTCATGTATCACGCCGTCAGCGACAACTGCTGGGGCATCGAGGAGCTGTTCGTCAGCCCGTCACGCATGGAAGATCAGCTTGCCTACCTCGTCGAAAACGGCTATGACCCCATCTGGTTCGAGGATCTGGCGCATGTGGAGGACTATGACAAGCCGGTCATCCTGACCTTTGACGATGGCTATGACGACAACTATACCGATCTGTTCCCCCTGCTTCAGAAGTACGGAGTTAAGGCGACGGTTTTCGTCATCGCCGGCTCGGTCGGCAACAACCACAAGGCGACCGCCGAGCAGATTCGCGAAATGTCCGATTCCGGGCTGGTCTCCATTCAGAGCCATACCTATAACCACGGCTATCTCGATGAGATGGACGAGGCAACGCAGGATTATGAGCTGGGCGAGACGCAGCGCTGTCTGACCCGCCTGACGGGGAAAATCCCCAAGATCCTCTGCTATCCCACCGGACGCTTCAATGACCTTACCGTCGAGGTCGCGCAGCGCTATTATGACTTCGGCATCAAGATGGTCGGCGGGCTGTACAACACCTCGGACAACCCGTATTATGTCAACCGATACTACATTTCGCGCTATACCGACATCTATACCTTCGCCGCCTACGTTTCCTCATCCGGCGGCTGAGTAACCGAACCCCGTGAAGACCGCAGAAATGCGGTCTTCTTTTTGCGTGGCGGCGTGGTGGTGTGTTTGCATATTGTGCACAAAAGTGTTCTCACGGCGGACGACTTTTTGCCGTATCCGACGAAATCATTCGGCGAACGCGAATAATTATTGACGGTTACATGAAAAATATGCTAAAATTTTTACAATCAAGACGCGGATGCACAATATTTATGCACGGCGCCAATACGATCGCTATGGAGGGGTAAATATGAACATTCAAAATGAAGCGTTGTGTCAGGTGATGGAACGCGTTGTTCGCAGGAATCCGGCTGAGCCGGAGTTCCACCAAGCGGTGCGGGAAGTGCTTTCAACGCTCGACCCGGTGGTGACCGCGCATCCGGTCTATCTCCGCGAGGGCGTGATGGACTGCCTCGTCGAGCCGGAGCGCACGATCAAATTCCGCGTGCCGTGGGAGGACGATCAGGGTAATATCCACGTCAACCGCGGATTCCGCGTGCAGTTCAACAGCGCCATCGGGCCGTATAAGGGCGGACTGCGCTTCCATCCGTCGGTCTACGAGGGCATCATCAAGTTCCTCGGCTTTGAGCAGATCTTCAAGAACAGCCTGACCGGGCTTCCCATCGGCGGTGGCAAGGGCGGCAGCGATTTTGACCCGAAAGGCAAGTCCGATTCCGAGGTCATGCGCTTTTGCCAGAGCTTCATGACCGAGCTTTTCAAGTACATCGGCCCGGACACGGACGTTCCGGCGGGCGACATCGGCGTCGGCAGCCGTGAGATCGGCTATCTTTTCGGGCAGTATAAGCGCCTGCGCAATGAATTCACGGGCGTCTTGACCGGCAAGGGGCTGACTTACGGCGGCAGCCTTGCCCGCACCGAAGCGACGGGCTACGGTCTGTGCTATTTTGCGGAAAATATGTTAAAGGACGCCGGCAAGAGCTTCGACGGCGCAAAGGTCGTCATCTCCGGTTCGGGCAACGTTGCGATCTATGCCTGCGAAAAGGCGACCACCCTCGGCGCAAAGGTCATCGCCATGTCCGACTCCGGCGGCTTTGTCTATGACAAAAACGGCATCGATCTGGCGCTCATCAAGCGCATCAAGGAGGTCGAGCGCAAGCGCATTTCGGAGTACGTCACCGAGCACCCGGAGGCGGAGTATCATCCCGGCTGCGCGGGGATCTGGCAGATTCCGTGCGACATTGCACTTCCATGTGCTACGCAGAACGAGCTGGACGAAGCCTCGGCGCGCGCCCTGCTGAAAAACGGCTGCTTTGCCGTTGCCGAGGGCGCGAATATGCCCTCGACGCCGGAGGCGGTCGACGTGTTCCAGGAAGCGGGAATCCTTTTTGCTCCGGCAAAGGCGGCGAACGCCGGCGGCGTTGCGACCTCTGCGCTTGAAATGAGCCAGAACTCCATGCGTCTGTCGTGGTCGTTTGAGGAGGTCGACGGACACCTGAAGCGCATCATGACCGACCTGTATCACAACGCCTCGTCCGCCGCCGCGGAATACGGCATGGCGGGCAATCTGGTCGCGGGCGCGAACATCGCGGGCTTCAAAAAGGTCGCCGATTCCATGCTGGCCTACGGGCTGGTGTAAGGAGGCGCACCATGAACGATTATGCAAGGAGTGTGGCTGCGCGGTTGCGCGAATGCTATGCCAACGAGCCGGAATATCTGCAATCGGTGCTGACGTGGCTGGAAATGATCGACCCCGCCCTCGACGATCCGCGCTATGAGCGCCTCGACCTGCTCACGCGCCTCGTCGAGCCGGATCGTATGCTGACGTTCCTCGTCCCGTGGACGGACGATCGGGGTGTGGCGCATACCAATCACGGTTTCCGTGTCCAGTTCAGCAACGCCATTGGGCCGTACAAGGGCGGTCTGCGCTTTCAGCCGACGGTTAATGCGTCGGTCGTCAAGTTCCTCGGCTTCGAACAGACCATGAAAAATGCCCTGACGGGCCTTCCCATCGGCGGCGCGTCCGGCGGCGCGGACTTTGACCCGCGCGGGAAAAGCGACCGCGAGATCATGCGCTTCTGTCAGTCCTTTATGATCGCGCTTTATCGCTACATCGGCGCGGACACGGACGTCCCGGCGGGCGATATCGGCGTTGGCAGCCGTGAGATCGGCTATCTTTACGGCGAGTATAAACGCCTGACCGGGCGCAGCGAAAGCAGCGCACTGACCGGTAAGGGCTTGACCTACGGCGGCAGTAAGATCCGTCAGGAGGCAGCGGGCTTCGGCACGGTCTATTTCCTCGCCCGCATGCTCGAACAGCGCGGGCAGACGCTCGACGGCAAGACGATCGCAGTCTCCGGTTTCGGCAACATGGCATGGGGCGTCTGCAAAAAGGCGGCGGAGCTGGGCGCAAAGGTCGTCACGCTTTCAGGCCCGGACGGCTATGTCCATGACCCGGACGGCGTCGCAACGCCGGAAAAGCTGGAATACCTGCTGCAAATGCGTGCTTCGCGCCGCGACTGCGTGAGCGACTATGCCGAGCGCTTCGGCGTGGAATTCTTCGCTGGGAAGCACCCGTGGGAGGTGCCGGTCGACATCGCCATCCCGTGCGCCACGCAGAACGAGCTGGACGTCGAGGACGCCATCCGCATTCTGGCAAACGGCGTGAAATATTATGTTGAAGCGGCGAACATGCCCGCAACGGCGGAGGCGCTGCATCTGCTACGGCTCAGCCCGAAGATTCTGACCGCCGGGTCAAAGGCGGCGGGCACTGGCGGCGTCGCGGTCTCGGCACTGGAAATGGCGCAAAACCGCCTGCGCTATAGCTGGACGCGCTCCGAGGTTGACCGCCGCCTGCGCGAGGTCATGAACGCCATTTATGACGCGTCGGAAGCGGCTGCGCAGAGCTATGGCTTGGGCGACGACCTGATCGCGGGCAACGACATCGCGGCATTCCGCATGCTTTCCGCGGCAATGATCGCACAGGGATTGTGAAAAAACGAACTCCGCAGAGGAAATCCTCTGCGGAGTTCTTGTTTTGTTACGGCAGGAAAGACCACGGGAAGCCCCAGCCGTCGAAGCCGTCGCCGAAGAAATCGTCGCTTTCGGTCGGCTCGGTCGGCTGCGTGGGCGTCTCGGTCGCCGTTTCCTGCGGCTTGGCGTCAAAGACGATGTCGAGGTGCAGCTCGCGTCCAGCGCGATAGACCGTGAGCACCGCTTCGTCGCCCGCGCGGTACTTTTTCAGCACGCTTGCAAGCTCTTCGTAGCTTTCCACGCGATGATCGTCGAGCGCGGTGATGATGTCGCTCTTTTTCAGGCCGGCGCGCTCGCCGCTGCTGCCTGTCTGCACGCTCGTTACGAGCACGCCCATCGGCAGACCGTAGGCCTCCGATTCTCCGGCGGTGACGCTTGCGGGCGTGATGCCGATATAGGCTCGGTCGACCACGCCACCGTTTTCGCGCAGGTCATCCAGCAGCGCCAGTACGTCGTCGATCGGGATGGCAAAGCCGATGCCCTCGATGCTCGTGCCGCCGGAGGTCGTGCCGGAATATTTTGCCGTCGTGATGCCGATGACCTCGCCTTTCATGTTGAACAGCGGGCCGCCGGAGTTGCCGGGGTTGATGGCGGCGTCGATCTGCATCATGTTGA
>CAYRMX010000053.1:0-9255 GCA_964425295.1 uncultured Oscillospiraceae bacterium
TCATTGACATGGACGCCTTTGAGCTGACCGTCGGCGACAAAAAAGTGCCGACGCCGCCGAAGGAGATGGAGCTGCTGTATCACCTTGCTTCCACGCCCAATCGGGTCTATACCCGCAATCAGCTTCTCGACGAGGTCTGGGGCTTTGACTATTTCGGCGACACCCGCACGGTCGACGTCCACGTCAAGCGCCTGCGGGAAAAGCTCGAGGGCGTTTCGGACAAGTGGGAGCTGAAGACTGTCTGGTCGGTCGGCTATAAATTTGAGGTACGCGAGGGATGAAAACGACCTTTCGGCGGCAGATGACGGTGACGCTGTGTCTGCTTCTGGCGGCGACGCTGCTGATCGGCTTGACGTTCTGGGCGCTGTATACCCGCACGGCGGCGGAGCAAAAGGAGTCTTCCCTGCGTAGCACGGCAAATTCCGTCGCCGAGCTGGTGCGTGCCTATTCCGGTGCATATTATGACAGTTGGGCGTTCCGCACCTACCTCTCCGTTGCCGCCGAAGCGTCGGAAAACGACATTCTGCTCTGCGACGCCGCGGGAACGGTGCAGCTCTGCACGCAGGAGTTTCAAGGCTGCGAGCATGTGGGAAAAAGCCTCGGAGCTGAGCTGAACGCGCAGCTTCTGCGCGGCAAAACGCTTCGGGCGAGCGCCGCGGCGTCGGTGATTTACGGACAGACGCGTCTGGCGGTCGCCGTGCCGGTGCTTGCGGAGGATTCTTCACTGCTGTGCAGTGTGGTCGTCTCGATGGACAAGGAGGTGCTTTCGGCAGTCACCGCCAAGACGCTGCGCATTTTTGTGCTCACATCGCTGCTGGTGCTGCTCGTCGCGCTTCTTGCTGCGCCGCTGCTCACCCGCCGCGAAACGCGTCCGATTCAGGAAATGGCGGCGGCTGCGCGGCAGATCGCCCACGGCAATCTGGACGTGCGCGTGCCGACCGATCACCGGAGCGAGGAAATGGAGGAGCTGGCGGTCGCGTTTAATAATATGACGCTGGCACTGAAAAACTCCGACACCGTGCGGCAGGAATTCGTCGCCAACGTCAGCCACGAGCTGAAAACGCCGATGACGACGATCGCCGGTTACATCGACGGCATTCTCGACGGTACGATCCCGCCGGAAAAGCAGCGGTATTATATGGAACTGGTCAGCACCGAGGTGCGCCGCCTGTCACGTCTGGTGCGCAATATGTTGGAAATTTCGCGTCTGCGCGATCAGGGCATCCCGCCGGAAAAGATGTCGGATTTTGACGTCTGCGAGGAGGCGGGACAGGCGCTTTTGTGCTTCGAGCAGCGCATCAACCAAAAGCAGCTCAATGTGGAGATCGACATGCCGGAGCTGGGGCTTTCCGTCCATGCCATGCGCGATGCAGTGACGCAGGTGCTGCAAAATCTGATCGATAACGCCGTGAAATTCGTCGACATCGGCGGCACGCTTGCTATCCGCGTCCGACGGCAGGGCGCAAGTGCGGTCGTCTCCGTCAGCAACACCGGCCCGACCATCCCGCCGGAGGAGCTTCCGCTGCTGTTCGACCGTTTCCACAAGACCGACAAGAGCCGCTCCGCCGACCGCGACGGCGTCGGTCTGGGATTGTATATCGTCAAGACTATGATCCTCGCGCACGGCGAGGATGTCTACGTCACCAGCCGCGACGGCGTGACGGAATTTACCTTTACCCTGCGCATTGCAAAGTGAGAATTCTTTGTGTATTTCAAAGCGAAGATGTGCGGAAAAGATTCGCCACCACGAAAGGAGGAGAGCCGCATGGATGATCTAACCCCGATGGAACCTACATTTCAGGAACTTCCGCCGGAACAGTCGGTGCAGACGCCCGACCATTACGGCACCGGCAGACCCGTGCAGGCGCGGTCGCATCTGCCTGTCATCGCGGTGCTGCTTGCCGTCCTGCTTGGGGTGAATCTGCTCACCGTGACGGCACTTGCCCGTCTGCGCTCCGCCGTGCGCAGCGAAAACGCCGGTTCTTCGCAGAAGGGAAGTCTCGACCGCCTTTCCGGATATTCCGAGCAGCCGACCGGCGCTCCTGCGGAGATGGAGTCGTCTCTTGACGTTGCGCACGCCACCGCGACGCTCTCCCGCAGTGAGATTTACCGCAAGATCAAGCCCAGCCTGACCGTCATCACCGCAAGCACCGGACAGGAAACGCACACCGGCACGGGACTGCTGCTCACCGAAAACGGCTATCTTCTGACCAATGCCCACACCGTCAGCAGCGCAAGCCTCCTGACCGTCACTCTCTCCGACGGAACGAGCTGCGCCGCCGCGTTTGTCGGCATGGATGCCGTGAGCGACCTCGCCGTGCTCCACATCGAGGCGCAGGGGCTTGCCGCCGCGGAATTCGGCGATTCCGACACGGTCGCCGCAGGGGACGAAGTCCTCGCGTTCAGCAACCCCTTCGGGCAGACGCTCGACGGCACAATGACCCCCGGCATCATCTCCGCGGTCAATGAGGACGTCACCGTCGGTGGACTTCCGACCACGGTGTTCCAGACGAACGTGACCCTGCTCAACGAGGACGCCGGCGGCATTCTGGTCAACGGCAGCGGGCAGGTCGTCGGTGTCAGTCTGCGGGAGGTCGCGGGTTTTGTGTCCTATGAAAGCGTCTCCGGCATCGGCTTTGCGCTCCCGGCGCAGGAGGTCGTGCGCGTGGTCAACGACCTGATCCGCTACGGCAGCGTCAGCGGGAGGCCCGGTCTCGGATTGGAGGTCGCGTCGCTGGATGAACCGCTGCGCATTTACTGGGGCTTGCCGGAGGGCGTGGTTGTCACCGACATCGACTGCGAAAGCGATGCTTACCGCATGGGTCTGCGCGCGGGCGATGTGATCGTTTCGATCGGCGGGGTGGACGTGCAGGACGTGGCGAGTTATCTGGAAGCGCTTGCCCGGCACAGCGCGGGCGACGTCCTGCGCATCGTCCTTTACCGCAACGAACAGCGCTATTATACCGATGTTACCCTCACCCCCGCCGGCACGACGGGCGGCGGATGAAGTGAATGGTGAATCATTGCGATGTCGGCTACGCCGACGAATTACAATTTGTGCTGCGGCGCAGGTTGCGCAACAATGTACCTGCCGCCGCAGGGCGGTGTCCTGACGGAACTCACGGCGGACATCCCCGAAAAATGACAAAAACCGCGAGGTCGGGCGAGTGCCCGGCTTCGCGGTTAATTTTGAGTTTGTTCTATAATAATAAAATGAGTACATTCCGCATTCGTCGGTCGAAGCGACTTTTGCGGCGTCGGGGAATCCGTGCGACGGTCAGAGCGCGTCCTGTGTGAAGTCGTAGGGTGTGGTCTGATAGACAAAGTAGTTCAGCCAGTTGGAGAACAGCAGATGCGCATGCGCGCGCCACGTTACGAGCGGCGGCTGCGTGTCGTCGTCGTTCGGGAAATAGTTCTTCGGCACGGCGATCGGCAGCCCGCGCGCCTTGTCGCGTTCGTATTCGCGTCGGAGCGTGTCGGGGTCGTACTCCGAGTGCCCGGTCAGGAAGACCTGATGCCCGCCGGCGGTGAAGAGGGCGTAGATGCCCGCCTCGTCGGAACTTGCGGCGATCTTCAGCTCAGGGACGCGCTCGACCTCCTCGCGCAGGATGGTCGTGTGGCGGGAGTGCGGCGCCATGAAGACGTCGTCAAAGCCGCGCAGAAGGATGGGATTCTTATATTCGACCCGGTGCGGGAAAACGCCGAACAGCTTTTCCGGCAGCGGATGCTTCTGAATGCCGTAGTGATGGTAGAGCGCCGCCTGCGCGCCCCAGCAGATATGCAGCGTGCTGTGGACGTGCGTCTTGCTCCAGTCCATGATTTGGCAAAGCTCCTGCCAGTATTCCACCGCCTCAAACGGCAGATGCTCGACCGGCGCGCCGGTGATGATCATGCCGTCGAAGCGACGGTCGCGCACCTCGTCAAAGGTCTTGTAAAACGCGAACAGGTGCTCCATCGAGACATGCGAGGCGATGTGCGAGCGGGTGTGAAGGAACTCCAGATGCACCTGAAGCGGCGTGTTGCCCAGAATCCGTGCAAACTGCGTCTCGGTGTCGATTTTTGTCGGCATGAGGTTGAGGATCAGAATTTCCAGCGGACGGATGTCCTGTGTGACGGCACGCGTCTCGGTCATGACGAAGATGTTTTCCCCTTGCAGCGTGGCGGTTGCGGGCAGATCGTTGGGAATCTTGATGGGCATTGGAAATGCTCCTTTTTATGAATTCAGACGGCTTCAAGCGCCTGCTTGAGGTCGGCAATCAGATCGTCGGCGTTTTCCAGACCGCAGCTCAGGCGCACCTGATCGGGCGAGACGCCGGCGGCTTTCAGCTCCGCGTCGTTCATCTGGCGGTGGGTCGTTCCGGCGGGGTGGAGGCAGCAGGTGCGGGCGTCGGCGACGTGGGTTTCGATGGCGGCGAGCTTGAGCTTGCCCATGAAGACGGCGGCGGCTTCGCGCCCGCCCTTGACGCCGAACGAGATCACGCCGCAAGAGCCGTTGGGCAGATACTTTTTCGCCCGTTCATAGTATTTGTCGCCGGGCAGACCGCTGTAATTGACCCACGCGACCTTTTCGTGCGACTGCAAAAACTCCGCGACCTTTTGTGCCGTTTGGCAGTGCTGGCGTACGCGCAGCGGCAGACTTTCCAGTCCGAGGTTCGTGATGAACGCATTCTGCGGCGACTGCACGCAGCCGAAATCGCGCATGAGCTGGGCGGTTGCCTTGGTGATGTAAGCGCCCGCGATGCCGAAGCGCTCGGTGTAAGTGACGCCGTGATAGCTCTCGTCGGGCGTGCACAGACCGGGGAATTTTTCGGGATATTTTGTCCAGTCGAACTTGCCGCTGTCGACGATGCAGCCGCCGAGCGCCGCCGCGTGACCGTCCATATACTTGCTGGTCGAGTGCGTGACGATGTCCGCGCCCCATTCAAACGGGCGGCAGTTGATCGGCGTGGCAAAGGTGTTGTCCACGATCAGCGGGACGCCGTGGGCATGGGCGGCGGCGGCGAACTTCTCAATGTCCAGCACGGTCAGCGCGGGGTTGGCGATCGTCTCGCCGAAGACCGCCTTGGTATTGGGGCGGAATGCGGCGTTCAACTCCTCCGGGGTGCAGTCCGGGTCAACAAAGGTGCATTCCAGGCCCATGCGCTTCATCGTGACGGCGAAGAGGTTGAAGCTTCCGCCGTAGATCGAGGCGGAGCTGACGATGTGGTCGCCGCAGCCGGCGATGTTGAAGATGGCAAGGAACGTTGCTGCCTGACCCGAGCCGGTCAGCATGGCGGCAGAGCCGCCCTCAAGCGCGGCGATCTTTGCCGCGACGGTGTCGCAGGTCGGGTTTTGCAGACGGGAGTAGAAATAGCCCTCGGCTTCGAGGTCAAAAAGCTTGCCCATTGCTTCGGCGTTTTCATAGCGGAACGTGGTGCTCTGGATAATGGGAATCTGGCGCGGCTCGCCGTTGCCGGGCTGATAGCCCGCCTGAATGCAAAGGGTTTCCAATTTATGGTTCATAATTTTACCTCTTTTCGGAAAAAATAAAAAAACAGGGGCGCACAAATGCAGCCCCTTACCTCAAAATGCCCGCAAAGGCACACGGAAAGGGACAGGCATACGCATGACGATGGCGCAGGAGAATTCCGCTTGCGTCACGCCGATCACATCCCTTCCGATGAAAGTTTCTGCGGCTATTATAAATCGACCGTTGCCAAATGTCAACACGCGCCTTGGCAAATTACACAAAAATCGGGGCGAAAATTTTCACCCCGCGGGCGGGAAAACCTCGAATTTCGGCGGGATCGACGGTTGCAATTCTTTACAGCGCGGAGTATAATATAGATAATCGGGAGAATTTGGATTTGCATTTTTGAGAGGGGCGGAATATGCCGAAAAAGGTGTTTCGCGCGATGTATGCGCTGAATTACATTGCACAGGCGGGCTTCTCAATGGTCTGCCCCGCAGGACTGCTGATCGCGCTGGGCTGGCTTTTGACCGAGCGCTGCGGCTTCGGGCGCTGGGCGATGGTGGTTTCAATCATCCTCGGTGTGCTGATCGGCTTTTACAGCATGTTCTACTATATCATTAAAACCATTCGTCACATCGACCCCACGGAAAAGGAGGCACAGCATGGAAGAAAAACCGAATGAAATGCCGGCGATGCCCGAACGCACCGCCGAGGACGTGCAAAGCACGCTGCATGACCTGCTTCCCGTCCTGCTGACGGAGCTGTTGCTCTGCGGCGCGATGGTGGGCGTCTATGCCCTTGCCGGATATCTGAGCCAAAAGGTGCTGCTCGGTGCGGCGCTCGGTGCGGCGGCGGCGCTGGTCAACTTCGGCGTGATGGTGCTGCTGCTGTTCCGCGCGGAACGGGCGGAAAGCCCCGCAAAGGGGCAGCTTTATGTGCGCGGGACGTACACCGTGCGGATGGTCGTGCTTCTGGCGGCGCTGGTCGTTGCGCTGAAATCCGGATATTTTGACCCGCTGGCAACGGTTTTGCCGCTGCTGTTCATGCGACTGTCGCTGTTCACGCCGCGCCTGTGGCAGAAAAAGAAAGGAGGGAACGCCTGATGGAAGGAATCGGAAACGGCCCGCGGATTTTGGCGGAATTTTCGGTTTTCGGTCTGTTTGACGTGTCGATCACGCAGACGACGCTTTCCTCGTTTCTTGTGATGGTTACGCTGCTCATCCTGAGCCGTTGGCTGGGAAAAGGGCTGCAAAAGCGCCCGACGCGTCGGCAGGTGCTCGTGGAAAAGGGCGTTTCGATGCTCTATAATCTCGTCGGCGAGACGATGGGCGAGCACAATCTGCATTTTGCGCCCTATATCGGCGCGCTGTTCTGCTCGTCCGTGGGTGGAACGCTCATCAGCATGTTCGGCGGCGTCTTCCGCAGCGCGACTGCCGACCTGAGCACCACCCTGACATGGGCACTCGTCACGTCCGTGATGGTCTGGTATCACAACATCAAGCAGAGCGGCTTCTTCGGCTGGCTCAAGGGCTTTACCGAGCCGATCGCGGTCATGACGCCGATGAACATTATCAGTGAGATCTCGCAGCCGATCTCGATGTCGTTCCGTCACTTCGGCAACATCGCCGGCGGCGGTGTTCTGACGTCGCTGATCTACGCGGCGCTGGCGGCGGCAAGCTCGCTGCTGCTCGGTTGGATTCCCAACGAGATCATCAGCTCGATTCCCATCTTGCAGGTCGGTATTCCGGCATTCCTGTCGATCTATTTCGACCTGTTCTCCGGCTGCATTCAGGCGCTGGTCTTCTGCATGCTGACGATGGTCTTTGTCGGCGCAGCCTGCCCGCCCCCGGAGGAAACCGAAAACGCGTAAGCAAAAAAATTATATACTATACTAATTTCAGGAGGAACAAAAAATGGATGGATTGGCAAAAGGTTTGATCGCAATTGCTGCAGGTCTCTGCACGGGTATCGGCGCTATCGGCCCGGCACTCGGCGAAGGTCATGCGGTCGGCTGCGCGCTGGAAGGCATGGCCCGTCAGCCCGAGGTCGCAAACACCCTGCGTACCAACATGATCCTGGGCTGCGCCATCACCGAGTCCACCGGCATCTACTCTCTGGTCGTTTCGCTGCTGCTGCTCTTCGCTTTCTGATCGAAACAAAGCAAAAGTATCGAGAAAGGAGAGATGCGGCTTGGAATTTTTGACCGGATTTGAGAGCTTCGTCGGCGTCAATTTCTGGACATGCCTGTTCACGCTGGCAAACCTGTTCATTTTGTACAAGTTCATGAAGAAGCTCCTGTTCAAGCCCGTCAAGAACATGATCGATTCGCGGCAGAAGGAGATCGACGACCTTTATGCCGACGCAAACCAGTCCAAGGAAGCGGCTGCGCAGCTCAAAACGGAGTATGAAGGTCGTCTTGCCGAGGCGAATGCCGAGCGTGAGGCGATTTTGAAGCGGGCGCACCGCGAGGCGCAGCTCCGCAACGAGGAGCTGCTCAAGCAGGCGCAGGAGCAGGCGGCGCAGACCCTCAAGCGTGCCGATGTGCAGGTCGAGCTGGAAAAAAAGCGCGCGATGAACGAGATCAAGGACGAAGTTTCCGTCATGGCGGTCGACATCGCCGCAGCGGTGCTTGCGCGCGACATCAAGCGCGAGGAGCATTCGGAGCTGATCGACTCCTTCATTGAGAATTTGGGGGAGCGCCATGATTGATACCGCGAGCTACGGCAAGGCGCTGTTTCAGCTTGCCGAAGAGGACGGCAGACAGCAGCAGGTGCATGAGCAGGTCGCGCTGGTGCGCGCCGCGCTTCGGGATAACCCTGCGTATGTCACGCTTCTGGACACGCCGGCGGTCGTGACGGGCGAAAAGCTCGAACTTCTGCGCGAGGCGTTCGGCGGTGTGGATACGATTCTGCTGAATTTTCTGAGCATTTTGTGCGAAAAACGGGCGGTCTGCGACTTCTTTGCCTGCGCGGACGCGTTTGATCGCTGCTTTGACGAGGCGCACGGCATTCTGCGCGCCACGGCGATCACGGCGATCCCGATGACCGAGCGGCAGCTTGCCGCCCTGCGCGAAAAGCTCGCGGCGCTGACGGGCAAGACCGTTGCGCTGGAAAACCGCACGGATTCCGCCCTGATCGGCGGCATCACGCTGCGCTACGGCGGCGTACAGCTTGACGACAGCATCCAAAACAGGCTCGAGCGCTTGCGCCGCAGCCTGAGCGAAACGATTGTATAAGGTTGGTGAAACCGTGAATCTGAAAATTGACGATATCAGCAAGATCATCAAGGATCAAATCAAAAACTATGCCGCCAAGACCGAGCAGGACGAGATCGGCTATGTCATCCAGGTCGGCGACGGCATTGCAAAGGTACATGGTCTGGATAAATGCAAAGCCAACGAGCTGCTCCGTTTCGAAAACGGCTCGTTCGGCATGGCGCTGAACCTCGAGGAGCACCTCGTCAGTGTCGTTATGCTCGGCACGGACGTCGGAATCAGCGAGGGCAGTCTTGTCAAGCGCACCGGCGAGGTCGTCTCCGTCCCCGTGGGCGAGGCGATGGTCGGGCGCGTGGTCGATGCCCTCGGTCAGCCGATCGACGGCAAAGGCCCGATCAAGGCGACCGAGCGCCGCCCCATCGAGCGCGTCGCAGCGGGCATCATCGAGCGCAAGTCCGTCTCCGTGCCGCTGCAAACCGGCATCAAGGCGATCGACTCCATGATCCCGATCGGTCGCGGTCAGCGTGAGCTGATCATCGGCGACCGTCAGACGGGCAAGACCGTCATCGCGACGGATACCATTATCAAC
>CAYRMX010000054.1:0-9220 GCA_964425295.1 uncultured Oscillospiraceae bacterium
CGGCAGCGTCGGTGGTAATGCTCGTGTCGGTTTGAAAGACGGTCTGCGTGCCGGTGCGCAGCGTGAGAAGCACCAGAACGCGCCCCGCACCCGTCGTCTCGGTCAAAACCGCCGAGAGGCGCTCCTCCAGTGCAAGACGATATGCTTCGTCGTCCGTGCTTTGACTCGGCGGTGTATTCGTTGTCGTGTCCGTCGACACCTTGCTTTTCGACGGCAGCAAAAGCAGTGCAATGCCCAAAAGCAGCACAAGAACCACAAATTTGTATCGTTTCAGGGCGGCGAGCACACGCTGCGTCGCCTCAGCCATCGGTTTCATAGAGCCTCCATTCCTGCGCTGCCTGCGCAATGCCCAGCGCCTCGCTCATGTACTGCGAGAGGGCGGCAAGCTGTTCTGGCGTAAGCGTTCCCGTAATGCGCGCAGCGATCGGCTTGGGATATTCGCCGTCATCCAGCATGACTTCGGCTTGAATGCTTGCGCCCAGTTCCTCCGCTTTGTTTTCAATATATGTCTGCGCCGTCTGCTTTATGTGCTTGCGCAAAAGGGTCTGCGTCGTTTCCTCGACCTGCTCGGCGTCGAAGGCATATTCGCGCTCAAATTCCGTCAGATAGCCCCTCAGGTCATCAAGGCGCAGGGAAAGCAGCGGCGTCACCGCCGCAAGTGCGATCAAAATGCCGCCGAGGAAGCGGACGATCTTGTGCATTCGCCCGTTTTTGACAAGCGCCGTGCTCACCGCGCAGATCATGCACGCGGCAACGAGCGAGATGAGATAGCTCCGCACCGCGTCCATCAGACCACCACCTTCAAAAAGCAGACGCACGAGATCAGCAGAAGCAGCCCGCACGCACCGCACATCGCCAGAAGATATCCCATCGCGGTAGAAAAGCTCCGAATGAGCTGAACGTGCGGCTTCAATCCCACCGTGCCGCTGACGGCGGCGGTCAGCTTGAGCAGCAGATAGTGCGCTCCGACCCGAAAAAACGGCACAAGGCAGAGCGCAAGCACCGCAAGCATGCCGAACACGCCCACAGCGTTTTTGAGCGCGGCGGCACTTGCCAGCAGTGTCTCCGAGGCGTCGGAGATCATGCCACCGACGACCGGGATCATGCCGGAAACGGCGGCTTTCGTCGCTTTGACCGCCGTGGCGTCGGTTGCCGCGCTGATGACGCCCGTGAGCGACATATAGCCGAGGAACACAAAGAGGATGACCCGCAGGCTTTTGGAGATCAGCCAGCCGACGAAGTTTCGAAGCTCTGAAAGCATTGCGCCGGAAAGCGCCGTCTCCGCCGTGGCAATGGCGAGATAAAAGAACACCGCCGGAATGAGCAGCTTGGAAATAAGCTGCATGAGCAGCTCGGAAAAGAGCAGCGTCCCGGCATACAGCGCGCTTGACGCCGTGACCGTCCCGGTCATTGCCGACGCCGAGGCAAGCACAGGCATGAGAAAGCTGCTGTAAGTCGTGATGTCGTTCACAGTCTGCGTCGCCATGCCGATCATCGCCCGAAAGGTCGAAAGCACGGCGGCACTGATGCCGAGCGCGCCGGCAAGCGTGATCGCGCCCTGTGCCCGCCCCGAAAGGTCGGCAACGGAAAAGAGCGTCACAAGCACCAGCAACACCGCACACAGCCGCAGCGCATCGCGCGCCGCGTCCCGACTTTCCGTCAGCGCCCCGAACAGCAGCGAGCAAAGGTTCTCCCAAAGGTTCGGAGCTTCGGAAAGTGCCCCCGCCGGCAGACGCTCGGCGGCGTTCTGCGGAAGTTCCTCGATCAGTACCTCGGTCTGCAATCCAAGCTCGTCCTCCACATTTTCCGCGCGCACTGTCAGCGTCAGCAGCGGAAGCAGCAAAAGCACCGCAATCAGCCGTTTCATCCTCCACCACCCATCGTTTCCACCGTCTTCAGCAGCGCCTCCAGCAGCGGCAGCGACACATAGACCGCCAGAATCCCACCGCAAAGCTCGACCAGTTTCGCAATCGCGCTCTCCCCGGCGTCCTCACAAATTCCGGCGCAAATCTGTGTCAAAAGCCCGATGCCGACGCTTTTGACGAGCGGCGTCATGAGCGCCGTGTCCAGATTTGCTAGCTCACGGAGCTTTTGCAGAAATTCGAGCACCGGCTGCGCCATTTTCGTCAGCAGCAGCCCGATCACTGTGCACGCCGCAAGCGTCAAAAGCAGCGCCGACTCCCCGTTTTTCTTCTTGAGCAACGTGCTCAAAAGCACGGTGATGACGCCGATCACCGCGACCTGCAAAAACCGCTCCGTCAAAAGCGAAACAGCTCCTTTACCAGCTCAAAAAGCTGGGCGATCTTCTGCACAACGATCAAAAGCACGACCACCAACCCCGCAAGCGTCGTCATCGTCGCCTGTTCCTCGCGTCCGGAGCGGACGAGCACCTGATTCAGGATGGAGACGATGATGCCAACCGCCGCGATCTTAAAGATCAGATCGATCTCCATGTCAGACCATCAAAATCGTCAGCGCCACGCCGACCGAGATGCCGAGGGCGGCATAGCTGCGGACGAGCGGCTTCTTTTCCGTCTCCGTCCGTTCCAGCGCGGCGTTCAGGCGGTGCATCGTGAGCTGAAGCAGCCGGTTTTCGCCGTCGAGATCATACCGCCCCAGTGCGCCGCACAGCTCCAAAAGCGCCAGCCTCGCGTCGGACGGCAGACACAGTCCGCGTGTTTCGTCCATTGCCCGCGAAGCCGCCCGTCCGCGCGGCGTCCCGCTCTCCAAAAGCGCAGAAAAATTGAGAAAAAACTGCGCGCAGACGCCCCGACTACGCTGCGCCGTGACCTCGCAGAGCTTGCCCAGGGGCAAAAGCGTGTAATTCAGCTCACATTTGAGGATTTCGAGCGCCGCCGAAAACTCGCGTAGCTGCCGCATTTGCCGCAGGAAACAGCAGCCTTTGGAAATTCCGAAGCCGCCTGCGCCGCCGATAATCAAAATTGCCCCGATCAGTTTAAGCATGTCCCCGCCTCCCCTGCATTTCGACCGTCCGTCCCTCGCCGATGAGAACGGTATTTTCAAACGTTCCGCTTTCCAGCAGTCTCCGATACAGCGGGCGCTGTTCCAGCTCCGAAAGCGTCGCCGCATGCGCCGTGGCAAAAAAACGGACGCCGCAGTATGACGCGCGCTGCATTGCCTCGATGTCCTGCGCCGCCGTGATCTCGTCGACCGCGATCCACTGCGGATTCATCGACCGCACGAGCATTTCGATCGCTGTCTCCTTGCGCACGCCGCAGAGGATGTCCGTGTGCGCGCCGAGGTCAAACTGCGCCGTGCCCGCAACGCACGCGCCCAGCTCCATCCGTTCGTCCGCTACACCGATGCGCCAGCCGAAGCGGTCGGAGCATTGGCGAATGAGGTCGCGCAAAAGGGTCGTCTTTCCGCTCCCCGGCACGCCGACAATCAGGGTCGAGCGCGGATGTGTCCAGAGAAAATCGGTGCAGGCGTCCGCCACGCCGAAAATCTGCCGCGCAACGCGGATGTCAACCGAGGAAAGGTCTCGGAGCGTGAATATCTCGCCGTTTCGGTACACCGCCGTGCCGCACAGCCCCAGACGATGCCCACCGGGCGCGGTGAGGAATCCGTTCTTCAGCATTTCCTGCGCGGCGTAGACAGCCTGTCCCGTCGCGTGCTCCAAGACCTCCTGCAAATCATGCGGCGTGACCGTTTCCGTCCCGACGCTTGTCTCCCTGCCGCGAAAATTGACCGTGACCGCACGCCCGGCGCGCAGGCGGAACTCCTCGACCTCCGAAAGGCGCGGAAACCGTTCCAGCGCGGTGCGAATGCGTTCCGGGCAGACCCGCAGCGCTTGTTTTGCTTCATCCATGTCCTCACCCCGCTAAACTCTATGCGGACAAGACCCTGTTTAGGACAACAAAAACCCTGTGCCAAAGGCACAGGGTCAGGTTGTATGTTTAAGTTCGGTGCAGCGCGCGGTGCGTTCCGCGGCTGACTACTGTTCCCACGACGGTGCACAGTCCGGCTTCCACAAGCCCCTGCACGCCGACAAACAGCGCAATAAACAGGAAGACATTGCCCGTACCGAGCTGCGCGGCGAACGCCTGAATGTAATCCGTGCGGTAAAAACATGCGCAAAGCGTTCCCATGAACAGCGCCGTGTTGAGCAGCGCACCGGAAAAACTTGCGCCGAGATAGGAAAGCAGATCGGTCTTTTTCCCGCGCGTGAGTCTGTGCAGCCCGCGGAAGATCAGTCCGCACAGAAAGCCCATCAGCGTACGCGTCGGCACACAGACGAGGAATGTCAAAAACGGATTGATGGACAGCAGCGCAACACCGAATGCGCTCTTGCCGAAGCATTCCCAGAAGCTGATCAGCCCGAATGCCAATCCGAGCGCCGCTCCGCCGCCGGGGCCGATGACGATCGCGCCGATGATGACCGGTAGCTGCATGATGGTCAGCTCCAGTCCGAACGTTTTGAGCATGCCGAGTCCGGTGACCTCCAACAGTAACAGCACTGCCAGCAGGACTGCCAGCTCGACAAGCCGCAGAATTTTCCTGTGTTGATTCATGGTTCCTCCTTGCTGTCGCTCCGAAACGGATGCAACGCAATTATTTATTTGAAACAGGGCAATCGTCCCGTCTCATGCTCAGGGAATTTCCTCCTCGACCGGTGGATTTTCGGGCGCATAGGTGCCGTTTTGCATCTGCGCCCACTGCTCGCGGGTAATGAGAAGCTGACGCGGTTTTGCGCCCTCGAAGGGGCCGACGATGCCGCGTTCTTCCATCTCGTCGACAATGCGCGCAGCGCGGGCATAGCCCAGCTTCAATCGACGCTGGAGCATGGAAACGGACGCCTGTCCCGTCTCCAAAATGACCTCGACCGCAGCGGGAAGCAGCTCGTCGCCGTCTCCGGCGTCCGCCGAAGCGCCCTTTGTCTCAGGCTTGCCGCTCTGCTCTGCGCGCTTTTCGATCTGCTCCATAATTTCGTCGGAATAATCGCTGTCGGACTGCTCCTTGATAGCGGAGACGACCGCCTGCACCTCGTCGTCGGAGATGAAGCAGCCCTGCACACGCTTCGGCTTACCCTGCCCGAGCGGAGCAAAGAGCATGTCGCCCTTGCCGACGAGCTTTTCCGCGCCCTGCGTGTCGAGAATGATCCGCGATTCCATCGCAGACGAAACGGCAAACGCAATACGCGAGGGGATGTTCGCTTTCATCAGACCCGTGATAACGTCCGCAGACGGACGCTGCGTTGCGATGACCAGATGGATGCCCGAAGCACGCCCCATTTGCGCAATGCGGCAGATGGATTCTTCGACTTCCTTGGCGGCGACAAGCATCAAGTCGGCAAGCTCGTCGATCACGACGACGATCTGCTCCATCGGCTTCTGCTCCGGGTCGTTGTGGATGGCTTTGTTGTAGGATTCCAAATCGCGCACGCCCTCGTCGGACATCAGGCGGTAGCGGCGCATCATTTCCGTCACCGTCCATTGGAGTGCGCCCGCAGCCTTTTTCGGGTCGGTGACGACGGGGATGAGGAGGTGCGGAATGCCGTTGTAAACGCCCAGCTCGACCATTTTCGGGTCGACCATAATGAGGCGCACCTCGTCGGGCTTTGCCTTGTAGAGCAGCGAGACGATCAAGGTGTTCATGCAGACCGATTTGCCCGATCCGGTCGTGCCGGCGATAAGCATATGCGGCAGCTTGGCAATGTCGCCGACGATGCAGTTGCCACTGATGTCTTTGCCGACGGCAAAGGAGATCTTGGAGCGGCTGGTGCGGAAGGCGGCGGAGTCGATGACCTCACGGGCAAAGACCGTATTGACCGACTTGTTCGGCACTTCGATGCCGACGACGGAGATTTTGTCCGGAATGGCGGAAATGCGGACACCCGTTGCGCCGAGGGACAGGGCGATGTCGTCTGCGAGGTTGGTGATCTTGGAAAGCTTGACGCCGCGGTCAAGCTCCAATTCGTAGCGCGTGACGGACGGGCCGCGAATGACGTCGACAATGTGCGGCTCGATGCCGAAGCTGGAAAGGGCATCGGCAAGGCGCTTGGAATTCTCGCGCATTTCGCCCGTCGCGTCGACCATGCTCTGCTTGCGCAGGGCAAGCAGCGAGGTCGAGGGGAAAACGTATTCCGACTGCTGCTCTTTCTGCGCAATTTCCTTGGAAATTTCTTCGGCTTCCGCCTCCGCTTCGCCGCGCTTGAGCTTTTCCGGCTGCGGTTCGCGCTTGAGCTCCGGCATATGCGACGGCGCAGGGGTTTCCTCCTGCGGTGGTTCATGCAGCTCGATCTCGTCGATCGTGACCTGCTTTTCCTCCACATTGATAAGCGGAAGCTCCTTTTCCACGCGGCGTTCCTCACGAAGCTCGGACTTTTTGTCCTTTTTCGCGGGCGACTGCTTCGGCGCTTCCACATGCTCCACAGGCAGGGGCGGGTCGTCGACGGGCAGATCGAAATCCGACGGATTGCGCCGTTTTTCGCGCCGCTCGATGTGCTTCGTCGCCATGCGATTGACCAAGCGCTCGGCAGGATCCTGCTCCGGTTCTTCTTCCCTCTCCGGCTCGGGGCGGGGGCGGTTTTTGATCGCGGTGATCAGGCTGTTAACCGTGATGCCCATGCAGGTCATGATCTGCCAGAGAATGAAGACGACCATGACGATCAGCGCGCCGACACGGGTGATTGCGGCGCTCAGAAGTTCCGCGACGAAGCCGGGAATGACACCGCCGGTCGACCAGTTCTTGCCGCCGCGATAGAGCGCGGCGATGCTCAGCCCAACGGAATCCGTGCCTGCCAGCACAGAAACGAGATGAACCACGCCGGAGATCGTCAAAACCATCGTCAGCAAGGCAAAAATGCGCAGACGGACGGGCTTTCCTCGGCTGCGGAAGAGCGCGAGCGCGCATGCAATCAGCGCAACGGGCAGTATGTAGCGCCCGACCTGACCGAACAGACCGCCGAGCAGTCTTGCGCTCGGCGCGATCAGGAATGCATCCGTCGGAAAGCAGCACAGAAGTGAAAAAATCGCAAACAAAACGCAGAAAACACCGCCCAGTTCGCGGCGGTTCTGCTGCTGCTTTTTCTGTGCGGATGCAGTGCTTTTCTTTTTGGTGGAAACGGATTTTTTAGCCATAGGAACGACTCCTTACGCATTGATCAGCAGCAGGATGAGGGACAGCACCGCCGCACCCCAGCAGTAATAGGCGAAAACGCCCAGCTTCCTGCGCTGCAAAAGATAGCGGAAATATTGCACCGCCAGATACCCCGCGACGGTGGAAAACACGACGGTGAAGACGATCGGCAGGAGCAGCCCGAACGTGAAGCTCCCGAACGCGAACGCGCGGACAAGGCGGTAAAGGAACAGCGCCGCCTGATAGACAAACGTGAGCAGATACGCCACGCGCAGATTATAGTCCAGAGAAAAGCCGCGCACGCGCCCGATGCACATCGAGCTTCCCGGCGAGGAAAGCCCCGGGAAAATCGAACATGCGCGCACCAGACCGATGAGCA
The DNA here is from genome assembly GCA_964425295.1 of uncultured Oscillospiraceae bacterium. Classification (GTDB taxonomy): domain Bacteria; phylum Bacillota; class Clostridia; order Oscillospirales; family Oscillospiraceae; genus JAZOXB01. Next base: position 7,478 of record CAYRMX010000054.1, read on the forward strand.
GCACGTCGCCGAGCAGGGCGTTCTTTTCGGTCTTTTCGCCGGGCTTGCCGCGGCAGCAGAAAAACAGGAGCAGCCCGTTGAGCGCAAAGAGCAACGCCACGGTCAAAAGCCCAGTCACCTGCTCGGCACGCGCCGTGAAAATGAGCGACAGCAGCATCGGCACAAGGGCAAAAAAGCCGAGGGAGATGCTGCGCCGCAGGTACGGGTCAGACCGTTCTCCCCTGCGCAGACGGCGGAAACCGCCCATGACCGCAAGCTCGTTTTTGAATGTCCGCAGCTCGGAGGAAAAGGCAAGGCGGATCGCAAGCATCACCCCGAGGCAGACCGCCGCATGAATATAATACCCGCCGCCCTCGTTGAGCGGCTGAAGCGCAAAGGCATTGCCGAGAATCGCGGCGTGACCCGGAAACGAGATCGGCAGCAGCTCGGATATCCCGCCGAAAATCGCGTACAATATGGCTTCCCAAATCTTCAAGCTGCTGCCTCCTTTTCTCTGTTTTCGGTATCCCCGCAGAAAGATTCAGCTTATTATAACACACAACTTTGCAAAATTCCATCCCTTTTATGAGATATTTCCGTTTTGCCCGCGAATCATGCGATGCAGCGTGTCGAGGGCGTCGTGCAGTCCGCCGAGGCGGTCGATCAGCCCGCACTGCACCGCCTCACGTCCGTAGACGATCGTCCCGACGTCCGTCGGGATCTCCCCTGTCGCCATCATATAACCCTCGAAGCGCTCACGACTGATGTTCGAGTTTGCGGTGACAAAATCCGTGATCTGCTCCTGAATGCGCTGAAAATAGTGGTACGTCGCAGGTGCGCCGATAACCACGCCACTCATGCGAACCGGGTGGATCATCATGCTCGCCGTCGGAGCGATCATGCTCTCCTTTGCCGACACCGCCAGCGGAATGCCGATCGAATGCCCGCCGCCAAGAATCAGCGAAACCGTCGGCTTTCGCATGCCCGCAATCAGCTCGGAAATCGCCAGTCCTGCCTCAATGTCGCCGCCGACCGTGTTGAGCAGAAGCAGCAGCCCGTCGATCTCCTCGCTTTCCTCGATGGTCGCAAGCAGCGGCAGAACATGCTCATATTTCGTCGTTTTCACCGTCTCCGGCTGCACCTGATGTCCCTCGATCTGTCCGATGATGGTCAAAGTGTAGATACAGCCGCCCTCCGTCTTTGTCAGTCCCGCGCCCAGCTCCTCGATGCGTTCCGCTGTCGGCGATTTCTGTTCATTCATGTGGTTTCCTCCCGATTTTGTTTTTGCGATAGTATTCCCGTTTTTCCACACAGTTCCTCTTGCAAATTTCGGGAGATTTGTTATAATGAAGAAAAAGAGAAAAGGAGCACGCAAGCTATGCAGTACGAGTACAAAACCAGCGGCGTCTGCGCCAGCAAAATTCTGTTCGAGGTCAACGACGGTGTCGTTTCCAACATCCGCTTCATCGGCGGTTGCAGCGGCAACACGCAGGGCGTCTCCCTGCTTGCCGACGGCATGAGCGTTGACGAGGTCATTCGCCGTCTGCGCGGCGTCCGCTGCGGGATGAAAGCGACCTCCTGCCCCGACCAGCTCGCCAAGGCGCTGGAAACCGCGAAGAACGCTTAAAAATCCGAAAATCAACGAGCCGCCGCACCAATTTGGTGCGGCGGTTTGTCAGTCTGTCAAAAAAACGCACAGGCTGAAATTCTCGGAGGGAAGAAAAGAGTGAAAGGAAACCGTCAGGGTGTCCTTTCACGTTCAAT
>CAYRMX010000055.1:0-9170 GCA_964425295.1 uncultured Oscillospiraceae bacterium
GATGATGTCCTGAAGCTGGCGTGTTTCGACCGTCTTTTCGATGGTCGCCTTCACGGTGTTTTCATAACCGGAGTAGGTATGCACAACATACCATTTTGCTGCTTCTGCCATACGGATCAGCGGAACAAGCCGCGCAGCAGGGAGATTCCCTCGCCGGCGAGAAGGTCGAAGATACAGACGATGACACCGACGATCAGGACTGCGACGAGAACAACAACGGTGTTGTTCACAAGCTGCTTGCCGGAAGGCCAGACGACCTTCTTCAGCTCGCTCTTCATTTCGCGGAACCATCTGGAAAGTCTGCGACCGGTGCGGACGAAGAAATTGGGCTTTTTGTTAGCTTCTGCCATAGTTTTTCATCCTTTCGCTTACTTCGTTTCGGTATGAACGGTATGCTTTCTGCAGAATCTGCAATACTTCTTCATTTCCAAACGGTCGGGGTCATTCTTCTTGTTTTTCATGGTATTGTAGTTTCTCTGCTTGCACTCGTTGCATCTCAGGGTGATTTTAACTCGCATTGTTCGGCACCTCCTTAAATTTTTGCCTCCCTGTGTGCCCGCGGCTATCGAAAAATTTAGCTGGCACCGAAACTACCCAATGCCGTCCGCGGGTGAAAATGGGCGCACTAAGCCCCAAATTCGCAGGTAAAGCTATTCTAGCACGAAATTCGCCGCAGGTCAATCTTTTTTTCACATTTTTTGCGGAAAATTTTCAATAATTTCCCGATATTCCGCCGAAAAATGCGCAGCCCGTCACTCACACGGGCTGCGCAGGGGTTATTTTCGATTACACTCCCCGCCGCAGGCGGAGCAGTCGCCGCAGCAGCCGCGTTTTTTGCGCCGAACGGCGCGCACGACCGCAACGGTCAACCAGAGCGCGACCAGCGCGAGGAGCAAAAGGTCAAGCGCCTGCATCTTCAGAAGATCGCGCTCGCGGCGAGGTACGCAAGCGCCGCGATCACCCACGCGATCGCACACTGGAACACGGCGACCAGTGCACCACGCCATTTGCCGCCCAGCTCCCGCCCGATGGCGGCGATCGCCGCGACGCAGGGCGTGTAAAGCAGGGTAAAGGTCAGGAAGCTGACCGCCGAGGCGGTGGTGAACAGCCCCGCCAGCGCGCCCGAAAGCTGCTCCGTACCGACGCCGGTCAAAATGCCGAGCGTGCTGACAACGGCTTCCTTTGCCGTGAAGCCGGTGACGAGCGCGGTCGTGATGCGCCAGTCGCCGAAGCCAAGCGGCTTAAAGATCGGCGTGAGGAATTTGCCGACCGAAGCGAGCAGACTGTACGCACTGTCCGCGACAAAATTGAGCTGCGCATCAAACGATTCCAAGAACCAGATGACGAGCGTGGCAACAAAGATGATGCCGAACGCCCGCTGTAAGAAGTCCTTCGCCTTGTCCCACAGGAGCATGGCAACACTCTTTGCAGACGGCATACGATAATTCGGAAGCTCCATGACAAACGGCACCGGCTTGCCGCGGAATGCCGTTTTGTTCAGCAGCAGGGCGACCAGAACACCGATGACCATGCCGCCGAAATAGAGCATTCCCATCGTCAGTGCCGCATGCTGCGGGAAAAACGCGGCGGAAAAGACGGCGTAGATCGGAATTTTCGCCGAGCAGGACATGAACGGCGTGAGCAAAATCGTCAGACGGCGGTCGCGCGAGGACGGGAGGGTTCTCGTCGCCATGACGGCGGGAACGGTGCAGCCGAAGCCGATGAGCATCGGCACAAAGCTGCGTCCGGAAAGTCCGATGCGGCGCAGGAGCTTGTCCATCACGAACGCAATGCGCGCCATATAGCCGGTGTCCTCCAAAATGGAGAGGAAGAAGAACATCACGACGATGATGGGCAGAAAGCTGACGACGCTTCCGACGCCGGCGAAAATGCCCTTGATGACCAGACTATGTACGACGGGGTTAATGCCGTAAGCGCCCAGACCGCGGTCGACAAGCTGCGCAAGGCGGTCAATGCCGAGCGCGAGCAGGTCTTGCAGCGCCGCGCCGACGACGTCGAACGTCAGCCAGAAAACCATGAGCATGATCCCGACAAAGACCGGTATGGAGGCGTATTTGTTCGTCAGCACGCGGTCGATGCGGACGCTGCGCAGGTGCTCACGGCTCTCGCGGCACTTGACCACCGTTCGGGCACACAGGCGCTCGATGTAATCGTAGCGCATGGAGGCGATGGCGGCGTTGCGGTCGAGACCGCCCTCGTCCTCCATCTCGACGATGCTGTGTTCGAGCAGCTCCATCTCGTTTTGGTTGACGGACAAGCGCTCAATGATGTCGCGGTCGCCCTCGATCATCTTCGTCGCGGCAAAACGGCGGGACATTCCGGCGGCGAGTGCGTGGTCTTCGATCAGGTGGGAGACAGCGTGGATGCAGCGGTGGACAGGGCCGTCGTCGCAGAAGTCAACGCGGCGCGGCTTTCTCTTTTCCCGCGCCGTGCGCACAGCGCATTCGATCAGCTCGTCAATGCCCTCGTTTCTCGCCGCGACGATCGGAATAACGGGAATGCCGAGTTCGTCCGACATCGCGGCAACGTCGATCGTGCCGCCGTTGCCGCGCACCTCGTCCATCATGTTCAGCGCAAGCACCATCGGGAGCTGCATTTCCACAAGCTGCAAGGTCAGGTATAAATTGCGTTCGATGTTCGTCGCGTCAACGATGTTGATGATGCCGTCCGGATGCTCGTTGAGCAGAAAATCGCGCGTGACGACCTCCTCGCCGGTATACGGGCGTATGGAATAAATGCCCGGCAGGTCGGCGACCTCGCAGCCCTTCGTACCGCGCATGACGCCGAGCTTGCTGTCGACCGTCACGCCCGGAAAATTGCCGACGTGCTGATTGGCGCCGGTCAACTGGTTGAACAGCGTGGTCTTGCCGCAGTTCTGGTTGCCGACAAGCGCAAATCTCATGCTTCGCTCACCTCCGGCACGATCTTGATCTGCGCCGCGTCGTCCAGCCGCAGCGTCAGCTCATATCCGCGCAGGCGGATCTGCATCGGGTCGCCCATCGGAGCGATCTTCTGCACGGTGACTTTCGTCTTGGGGATCAAACCCATATCCAGCAGTCGGCAGCGGAGCAGCCCCTCTCCGCCGACGGCGGTGATGATGCCGCTCTTTCCGACTGCAAGCTCTTTCAGCGTCATATCCATTCCCCCATTCTATCTGTCCATAAGAATAGCACGCGGGTGAAACGCCGTCAAGAAAAAACTTGTATTTCTGTGTGTCTGCGCTTATAATAAGCGCAAAGGAGGCGTAAGCCATGAAACTCAACGTCCGTCTGCTCTGCCGCACCGCGCTGCTTCTGGCGCTGTGCATTGCGAGCCAATTTTTCAAGAATACCTCGGTCTATCTGACCGGCTCCGTCGTCAACGCCATTTTGATCCTCGCAACGCTCTCATGCGGCTTTTTGAGCGGCGCGGCGATCGGCGTGATCGCGCCGCTGACCTCGTGGTGGATCACGGGCAGCCCGATCATGAATGCCTATCCCTTGGTCGTCCCGGCGGTCATGGGCGGCAACCTCATCCTCGTTGCGCTCGTCTGGCTCTTTGCCCGCTTCCTTGCAAAGCGGCTTCCCGTGCCCGAACGGCGCGACGAGAATCAGTTCCGCATCGTCCTTATTCTCGCGCTCGTCGCCGCCGCCCTCTGGGCAAGCGTCACGATCGCGTTCCTGTCCTCGCTCGCCTCGCTGCTGCAAATGCAGTCCGTCTCTCCCCTGCTGATCGCATCGCTGATCGCCATTGCGGGCACGTTCCTGCTCTTTACCTGCCTGTGGCTGCTCATCACACGCTTCCCGAACACATGGACGCTGATCGCCGGCATGACGCTCGGCTCGGTGCTCAAGGCGATCATGATGTGGCTTGTGATCGTCAAGCTCATTCTGCCCGATGCCGCGCCGCAGACGGTGCGCCTGACGTTCTCCGTCACGCAGCTTTTGACGGCGCTGATCGGCTCGGTCGTCGCGTTCCTCGTCTGGCTTCCCCTGAGCCGCGCGCTCGGAAAGGAGCGGTCATGAGAGTTCTCGCCGTGGACTACGGTGACGCCCGCACGGGCATTGCCGTTTCCGATGCCATGGGCATGATCGTCGGACAGACGACCGTCATCCACAGCCGCAATGCCGAAAAAACCGCCGCCGAGATCGCGCGGCTGGTAAAAGAAAGCGGCGCAGAACGCCTTGTCATGGGCTTTCCGCGCAACATGGACGGCAGCGAAGGGCCGCGCGCCGCGCTCTACCGCGAATTTGCCGCCCGACTGGAAACCGTCTGCGGCATGCCCGTCGTCCTCTGGGACGAGCGGCGCACGACCGTCGAGGCACATCAAATTCTCTCCGACTGTAACCGTCACGGCAAGCAGCGCAAAAACACCGTCGACGCCGTCGCCGCCTCGCTGATTTTGGAGGGCTATTTGTCCTTTTTGTCCCGCGCGTGACGTCCGAACAGCTCGCCCAGCCCGACGAGCAGCAGGAAACCGCCGAACAGCTTACGCAGCAGCTCCGTGTCGAGCGCCGTTGCCAACCACGCCGCCCCCGCGGCGGTCAGGCAGCCGGCGCCGATCGCGGGAAGCACGATGCGCCAGCGGATGAGGCGGTTTTTTATGTGGAAAAACAGGGCGCACAGCGCCGTAGGAATAAAATACAGCAGGTTGATTCCCTGCGCCGCCGTTTGTTCCAGCCCCGTCACGGCGGTCATCCAGACCATCAGGAGCGTTCCGCCGCCGATGCCCAGCCCGGACAGAACGCCGCACAGGAGCCCCGCAAGAACCGCACTCATTGCAGCAGGCGCACCGCACCCCAGAGAATGAAGACACCCAATGCGCGGTGCAGGAGCGCGGTCGGCAGCTTTTTGAGCAACAGCCCGGCAAGCACACCGCCGCCCGCGCCGCCGAGCAGATATGCAATTGCCTCCGACACGAACGCTCCGCCGCGCAGGAGATACACCCCTGCCGAAACGAGCGACAGTGGCAAAATAATGCACACCGAGCAGGCAAAGCACTCGCGCGGCTTCAAATCCGTCGTTTTGGACAGCAGCGGAAGCAGCACCATTCCCCCGCCCGCGCCGAACAGTCCGTTCACGATCCCCGCCGCCGCGCCGCTTAAAAGCGCACCACAGTATTTTTTCAAACTCCCGCCCCCGTCCGTCAAAATCGGTAGTAGTCTCCCCCGCCGCCGCAGGTTTATGCGCTCATAATCCCCCTCGCCGACGAATATACTCTCCCATAAGACGTTGAACGAGGTGGGACAATGGAACAAACCGCAAATCACATTGCGCTGGTCGGCGACCTTGCCGGCAGACCCGAATATTCGCACAGCAATCACGGACGGCGCTTTTTCACCTTCCCGTTGGAGGTCGTGCGCCTGTCAAACGCCGTCGACCGGCTTCGCATCCTCGCGCCGGAGACGCTTCTTGCGCAAACGGAGCTGACCGAGGGCAGCAGCCTGAGCATCACGGGGCAAATCCGTTCGTTCAATAATCGCGAACCGAACGGGCGGCGGCTCATCATCTCGGTCTTTGCCGAGACGCTGGAGGTCGTCACCGCGCCGCATGACAACCGTGTGACGCTCACGGGCGTAATCTGCAAAGACCCGATCTACCGCCGCACACCGCTCGGGCGTGAGATCTGCGACATCATGCTCGCGGTCAACCGCCCTTACCGCCGCGCGGATTATCTTCCCTGCATTCTCTGGGGAAGCTGCGCGCAGCGTGCGGCGGGCTATCCGGTCGGAACGCCGCTGACGCTGACCGGTCGACTGCAAAGCCGCGATTACATCAAGCTCGTCGGCGGTGAAGCCGAGCAGCGCACAGCCTATGAGATCTCTGCCATCACCGCCGACATTGCGGCAGAAGCAGAATAACAAAAAAATGCGCGGAGAGGAAAATTTTCCTCTCCGCGCGGTTTTTTTGCTGATTCTTAAAGCGGCTCGTCCATCAGGCGGTCAAATTCCGCCGCAACGCGGTCAAAGTCCTCTTCGGGGATGTCGACCAGCTCAAAATCGTCGTCCGTCGGTTCATAGAGATAAAGGTAAACGTCATTCGACTCATCAAACGCCTCGAGCGCGATATACTGCTTATCGTCCAGATCGAACACGCCCATAATGCCGCACTCAAAACCGGTGCCGTCGTCAAATTCCAGCGTGAGGATCTCGTCCTCGGAATACTGTGCGCGTTTCTCGTCCATAAAAAGTTCCTCCTTGGTGATTGATACCATATTTTTAATCGGAAATCCGTATTGCAAGACCAGTATAGTCGCTCGCGGCGAAATATGCAAGTCTATTCTTCCAAAAATTGCCGATATGCCGTGGGAAGCCCGATCTGCTCGCGCAGTTCGGCGTCCGTGAACCACAAAAAATGCGCCGTCTCGGTGCAGCGGAGATAGCAGCCCGTCAACTCCCACTGCACATGGGTAAAAATATGTATCCGATGAATGACACGCTCGATCTCCGTCGGGTGGACGCCCCATGCAGCCGCCTGTTCCAGCGCTTCCTGCGCCGTCAGCTCGCCCGAAACGTCGGGAAACTGCCAAAGCCCGGCGAGCAGTCCCCGCGCGGGGCGTCGTGTAACCGCCGTTTTGTCCCCGCAGCGCAGAATAAAGACCGTTCGCTGTTCCGTTCGGCGCGGCTTTTTTACCGCCTTGACAGGGTAGCTTCTCTGCGTGCCGGCTCGGCAGGCGCGGCAGAGGTCTCGCAGCGGACAGTCTTCACAGTGCGGCGCGCCGTTCGGCATGCAGACCGTTGCGCCCAGTTCCATGATCGATTGCGTAAAATCGCCGCAGTGTCCGGCAGGATAGACCGCAGCAACCCGTTCGCTCACCGCACGGCGCACCTTTTCGTCCGTCACGGGCGCGTCCATTGCAAGCAGACGCGAAACAACACGCAGAACGTTTCCGTCCACGGCGGGCGTCGGCTGTTCGAAGCAGATGGAAGCGATCGCTCCGGCGGTATATGCGCCGATGCCGGGCAGGGCGCGGATGGCGTCGTAATCGCTCGGAAAGACACCGCCGTGCCGCTCGACCACCTCGCGCGCCGCCCTTTGCAGGTTGCGCGCGCGGCTGTAATAGCCCAGTCCCTCCCAGAGTTTGAGCAGCCGCTCCTCCGGCGCCTGTGCCAGCGCCGCAACGGTCGGAAACTCCGTCAAAAACCGTTCGTAATAGCCCCTGACCGCCTCGACCCGCGTCTGCTGGAGCATGATCTCCGAGACCCAGACGTGGTAAGGCTCTCGGTCACGCCGCCACGGAAGTTCCCGCCGATGCTCGGTAAACCACGGAAGCAGCCGCTGCGGAAGCGCCGCGAGCAGCGCCTCGTCAGGCTTTTGACTCATGATTCTTCTTTCTGCGGCGGCGTCTGGGGCGGCGGTGCGCCACCAACTCGTCAAACTTCCGCGCCGCGTCCGAAGCGCCCTCATAGATCATGCGGCTGACGCGCATCGTGCCGTCGGCTTCCTTTTGCAGGCGAATGCGGATGAGATAGCGCCCGTGATCGGCGCACTCCGCCATCGTCATATAGCGTCGTCCCTCCTGCGAGATCCATTTACCGTTCGGCATGGACTTGCCGCACTGCGGGCAGAAGCTTTTCAGCTCGTTCATCGCGGCGACCGCCTTGCTGTGGTCGGCATAGCCGCGGAAAACGGAACGGCTGATGCAGCCCTCCGGCTGCGCGCCGTGGAAGCCGTTTTCGTGCCGTTCGAGCGCCTTGCCGTATTCCTCGACGCCGCGCTTCAAATCCAGACGGCTGCAAATGAGCGCCGTGTGGTAAGCATCGCCCAGCGCATCGTGCGCCGGTCTGCTCGGCTCTATGCCGATCATTTCCATCGCAGTCGAAAGCGCCTTCTGCGACGAGCCGCCGCCAAGCTGTGCATTGAAGATCATCTGCGCATTGTACCACTTCGTGATCCAGTCCGGCTCACCGTCGTGCAGGAGAATGTTGTCCTCCAAAATGCGGATATCGTCAAAGCCCCACGTCAGGAAAATGCACTCCCCGCCGATCCAGCGGCGAAAACGCTCCAGCGCCTCCGGGAACGGCAGTCCCTTTTCCTTGAGCGTTGCGTCATGCAGACCGGTCAGCTTCGAGACGCGGCTGTTGAGCTTTTTATAATACTTCGGGCGCACGAGCACCTGAAATTCGTCGGCGACCGTGCCGTTTTCGAGCAGCCGCACCGCGCCGATCTGAATGATCTCTCCGTGGATTTCCACGGGAAGCACCTGCTTGGCGGCGTAAGAGCCGGGCCACGGCTGGTTCCATTCCATGTCCAGAACAATATATTGCATCACATGACCTCCCATTGTACTGAAGTCTTGAGTATCATATCACAGTTTGTGCACCGCCGCAACAAAGTTTTTGACTTTTTCTCGCAGATGTTATATAGTGGTAGGAAAACGGAGGTGGCTTTATGGTTAGAGTCAGAAATGAAGGAATGTTTTATCTGGGCGGCAAGCTCGTCCCTGCCGCGCAATGCGCCCGCTCGGTCGAAGACGGCAAGCGCGGCACGATGACCTATGCCATCGTGCAGGCGCACAACACCTCCGGCTCGGAGCGTGAGCTGAAGCTGAAGTTTGACGCGATGGCGTCGCACGACATCACCTATGTCGGCATCATTCAGACTGCCCGCGCCTCAAAGCTCGAGCGCTTTCCCCTGCCCTATGTGCTGACGAACTGCCACAACTCGCTCTGCGCCGTCGGCGGCACGATCAATGAAGACGACCACGTCTTCGGCTTGTCCGCCGCAAAACGCTACGGCGGCGAGTTTGTCCCGGCACATCAGGCGGTCATTCACAGCTATATGCGCGAAATGTACGCCGGCGGCGGACGGATGATCCTCGGCTCGGACTCGCACACCCGCTACGGCGCTTACGGCACGCTCGCCATCGGCGAGGGCGGTCCGGAGCTGGTCAAGCAGCTTTTGAACAAGACTTATGACATCACATATCCGCGTGTAGTCGGCATCCATCTGAGCGGCGCGCCCCGCCCCGGCGTCGGCCCGCAGGACGTGGCGCTGGCACTCATCGCAGCGACGTTCCGCGCCGGCACGGTCAAAAACAGCGTAATGGAATTCTTCGGAAGCGGAATTGCGAACCTCTCGATGGACTACCGCAACGGCATCGACGTCATGACGACGGAAACAAGCTGCCTGTCGTCCGTCTGGCAGACGGACGACAGGCAGCTTGTTTC